>JBOFDW010000042.1:0-15088 GCA_051647385.1 Fusobacteriaceae bacterium | reverse complement strand
TCTCTTCTTCAATCATTTCTTCTCCAGTTTCTGGATTAATAGCTATGACTTCTTCAGGTACTGTTTCTTCAGCGGTAGCTGTAGCAGGAACAATTTCTCCTGGAGCTGCTGGCTCTGTTGAAGAACATCCAACAGTTAGGAATAATACAAAGATAAATAAAAATAAATATTTTTTCATTCTACACCTTACCTTAAAACCTTTTTTATTTTTTACATTTATTTAATGAAATTGGTTTTTAATCCTGTATTACCTTCTGCATTAAATTAAACTATACACCTGATTTTAAAGATCTCAATGTCATCTCGTACATTCTGTTAGCTCCAAGATTGCTATTTCTTAGCATCCAATATGAGTAAATTATATTAAGCCATGCCTCAGTCTTAACATCAAAAGAAATTTCACATGTCCCTTTTCTCACTAAAATATCAGACTGATCAAAACGAACTGTGCACTTCATCGAAACATAATCTCGGCTGACATTGTATGTTTTTGGTGAATTTACTTTAAAATTGACAGAACATTGTTCGTCACAATCTCCAGTTGCTCTTACAAGTTCCCAAGCTTTTTGAGAAATAAAATCTGAAAGTTCTGTTCCATTTTTAAATGCACCACCATAAGCTCCAACTATACCTGCATCTTTCGTCCAAAATTGCGGGATAATTTCCTCTTCTACTGGAACATCCTCTTCTACAACTTCTTCTCCACCTGTAGTCTCCTCTTCTGTTGTAGTTGTTTCTTCTACAACATTTCCATTAGCATCAACAGCTGCAACAACTACTGAAGAACTTACAACTATAAACAAAAACACAAATACTAATAAATTTAAATACTTTTTCATTCTTCACCCACCCTAAAACTTTCTTATTTTAAAATATATTTTATTTTGATATTCACTAACGTATTAAATTTTAGCACAAGTTGTCAAAAAATACAAGTAAAAATTGAAAATAATGTATTACTTTTTTACTCCGTATCTTAAAAGTAAATTTAATATTTCAATATTTTCCTCATTTTTAGCTATATCGTACGATGAGATGCCATACATTTTGTAATTTTTATCAACTTTCTTTTTTAGAAAAGAATCCACAATTTTAATTTGATTCTTTTTTACAGCATTTAAGTATACAGCTCCTAATACATTTTCTCCCCAAATATTTTTTTGGCTCACATCATATTTAAAATCAATTAACCGTTCAATATTTCTATCTCTATTTGCATAATATATAGGATAATTTAAATTCATATCTATTGCTAGTGGGTTTGCTCCATATTTTATAAGTAAGTCTATCATAATATCATTACTATAAACCGTTGCAACAAAAATTGGAGTCCAGTTTTCTTTTCCAACTTTATTTAGATCAGCTTTTTTTTTTAATAAATATTCAACGTAACTTAAAGAATTATTTTTTATAAAACTAATTATAGGTGTGTCTCTTTTTTCTCCTATTATATTTATATCTGCTCCAGCATCAACCAAAATTTTTAATGCTTCTATGCTTTCTATTTTAAAAATTAAAAATTCAGAATTTAAATCGTTATTTTTAGAAACTAAAATTTTTAAAGACTCTAAAGAATTATTTTTTACTGCTTGTCCAATAAGAGATCCACTAATATTATCTTTATAGTTTGGTGAAAAGCCTTGCGACAAATATGTAGCAAGGCTTTTCGAGTCATCGATTAAGATCGCATTATAAACCAATTCTTTTTCTGGTATGGCGATATTTGAACAACCAAAAAAAATCATAGCATATATAATATATAAGATAAACTGCAATCTTCTCATAACTATCCTTTCTTTTCAGATTTTTTTCTCTCACTTTCATTAAGAATTTTTTTTCTAAGTCTTATGAAATTTGGAGTTATCTCAACAAGTTCGTCATCAGAAATATATTCTAAAGCTTGTTCTAAGCTCATTTTTTTGGGTGTCGAAAGTTTTATGGCATCATCACTTCCTGAAGCCCTCATATTTGTAAGTTTTTTTGCCTTACATACATTTACAACTAAATCGTTTTCTCTGTTATGCTCGCCAACTATCATTCCTTCATACACTTCTACCCCGGGATCATGGAAAAGTATTCCTCTATCTTGTAATCCTCCGAGAGCATAAGCTATAGTTTTCCCTGCCTCAAGAGAAATCAAAACACCTTTATTTCTTGCTGGTATATCCCCTTTATAAATTTCAAAATCATAAAAAGAATGATTTAAAATTCCAGAACCCTTTGTATCAGTTAAAAATTCACTTCTGTATCCTATAAGACCTCTAGCTGGAATTTTAAATTCCAATCTTGTATATCCGTCTGTTCCGGGATTCATAGTAACTAGCTCACCTTTTCTTTTTCCCATTTTTTCTATTACTACACCAGAATAATTTTCATCAACATCAACAACAGCAAGTTCAATTGGCTCAAATGTCTCACCATCTATTTCTTTATATATAACTCTTGGTCGAGAAACACCTATTTCAAAACCTTCTCTTCTCATATTTTCTAAAAGAATAGAAAGTTGTAGTTCACCTCTTCCTTTTACAACAAAAGCATCAGAACTGTCTGTCGCCTCAACTCTTAAACTAACGTTACCTTGCAACTCTTTTTGTAACCTATCCCATATATTTCTGGATGTTACGTATTTTCCATCTTTCCCTACAAAAGGAGAATCGTTAACCATAAAAGTCATTGCAAGAGTTGGTTCATCAATATCTATAAGGGGTAAAGCTACTGGATTATCAATATCAGCAACAGTTTCCCCTATATCAATTTGAGGAATTCCACCAATAGAAACTATATCACCAGAAACTGCCTCATTTATTTCAACTTTTTTTAATCCTACATAACCATATATAACAGAAATTTTTCCTTTAACATGTGTTCCGTCTCTCTTTATTAATATAATATCTTGATTTTTTCTTATAATTCCATTGCATATTTTTCCTGAACCAAGTTTCCCAACGTAATTGTCATATTCAATATTTGTCACTAAAAACTGCAAAGGATTTTCTTCTTTCCCATCATGATCAGGAACATTTTCTAATATTGTTTCAAAAAGAGGAATCATATTTTCGCTTTTATCAGCAAGCTCTTTTTTTGCAAATCCATTTTTACCAGAAGCATACACAACAGGAAATTCAAGTTGCAACTCATTAGCATTGAGCTCAATAAATAAATCATATACCATATAAAGAACTTCTTCTGGTCTTGCTCCTGGTCTATCAATTTTATTTACCACAACTATTGGTCGATGCCCTTGTTCAAGAGCTTTCTTCAAAACATATTTCGTTTGTGGCATTGTTCCTTCAAATGAATCTACAACTAATATCACAGAATCAACCATCTTCATTATACGCTGAACTTCTCCTCCAAAATCAGCATGACCTGGTGTATCAACAATATTTATTTTGTAATCTTTATATTGTATGGAAGCATTTTTGGCAAATATCGTGATTCCTCTTTCTCTTTCTATGTCATTAGAATCCATTATTCTTTCTTCAACTTTTTCCAATTCATGAGTTCCAAAAACTCCTGCCTGTCTCAACATACAATCTACTAATGTCGTTTTTCCGTGATCAACGTGTGCAATTATTGCTACGTTTTTGATTTTCATTAATACACATCCTTCTAAAATTTTATTAAAAATATTTATAAGCTTGAAGTCGACCATCTTTAGAAGAAGCAAACCCTATAAACTTTTTATCGTAATATACAGAATATTTTCCATCTACAGCTTTCCATCTAAAACTATTGCCATTTTTATAATATTTAAAATTTTCATCTCCACTTATTTCAATACATGGATATTCAAAATATTTTTCAGCAGAAATTAAAAAATTTTTCACGTTTCCTTGATTTATAAAATCATCTATTTCTGAAAGTTTTAAACAATTTTCTATTTTTGTTTTGCCAACTTTTGTCCGTTCAAGCGATGTTAAAGTAGCAAAGGTTTTTAGTTCTTCCCCTATATCGAATATCAAACTTCTAATGTATGTCCCTTTCGACACTTCACAAATTAATTTTCCTTTACCTTTTATTGCATCAAATTCAATAAGTTCTATATAATTTATTTCAATCTCTCTTGGAACTCTTTCTATACTTATTCCTTCTCTTGCAAGCTCATAAAGTCTTTTCCCTTCAAATTTTAATGCTGAATACATAGGAGGAATTTGTTTTTGTTTTCCAACAAATTTCTGTAAAGTTTTTGCTACTTTTTCTTGACAAGGTATACAAAAGGGAGTCGTTCTTTCAAGAACAGCCCCCTCTATATCATAGGTATCTGTTTTATAACCAAGCTGAAACTCGGCGACATAAATTTTTCTTTCTGATTCGATATCTTGAACTAATTTTGTTGCTCGACCAATGCAAACAACAAGTACTCCTGTTGCCAGTGGATCTAAAGTTCCTGTATGACCTATTTTTTTTTCGCTTAAAATTTTTTTAAGTTTACGCACTACATCGAAAGAAGTCATTCCACTTTCTTTATTCACACAAATAATTCCATCCAGTTAAACCAACCCCTAAATATATTTAGGTATTCTTTATTCACTAACTAAAACATTTTCAATAACTTCATTATTTTTCTTAATAGCCACAGCTGACTTAGAAGCAATAACTTTTTTATCATAATTTTTTTCAAGTGTAGGTATTGGTGCCAAATCTTTCTCAAAACTATATCTATTAGAAGCATTCCAAAGCATGTATTCTTCAAGTCCTAAATCATTTAAAGCCTTTATTTGGAGATTGATTTCCTCCGTATTGTATCTCCTATAACCAGATACCCAAACTGCAGTAAAGTCCTGAATCCATGTTCTTATTACTGCTGGTGTTTCTATATTTAAATTTCTTGCCATAGAATCTTTTGATGATTGAAGAACAACATTATATGGATCTGTATCTGGAATAGCAACTCCATAAACACCTGGTCCGTAATGGCTTGGATAAACCATTGGGCAAATATAATCCACAGCATTTGATATTGCTTCCCAATATTGTCCTAATCCCATATCATCTGGAGACGATCCAACTTGACCAAATATATCTGCAGAAATATAAACTTCATATGAATTTAATTCTTGTTTTGCTTTTTTCAAAAACTCCTGTATAGCAACAGCTTTGCTTATTTTTTCAGGATTTCTATAATCAAGGAATTTATCTATCTTTCCACCATTTGAAGCAGGAAATCTCACATAATCAAACTGAACTTCATTAAATCCAGCTTTTGCTGCGGCAACTGCAACATCAATATTATACTTTTGGAAATCTTTGTCATAAGGTGATCCCCAAGTTGATTTGTCCGTCATGTATGGAGCTTTTGTTCTAGTGTCATAAATAGTTCTATCTGCAAATTTTTTTGCATAAATTTCATCTTTAAAAGTTACTATCCTTGCAATAGCATAAATATTATTTTTTTTAAGTTTTTCCATGAAAGGCTTTATATTCTTTAGAACAGAATATTTATCAGAATCAATATTGTGTTTTTTTGTAAGTTCTGGCATTTTCCATAGAAGTGTCCCCCAGTCTGCTTTAACATCGATTACGAACGTATTTATATCTGTTTCATTTGCAAGCCTAATTAATCTGTCAACTTGTTTTTGTGAGCTTATTGTATGCATACTTACATAAATGCCTTTTACTTTCACTCTAGGATTATTTTTATAGTTATTTTTTAAAATAGGATTTGTATCAATTTCCATAAAAACTGATCTATTTTTAGCTAATTCAGCTAGTTTTATTTCTCTCGGCTTTCTTATTTCTTCTACTTTTGGTAACTCAGAAACGTCTATTTTTTCGTCAGACTTTATATTGACTGGTTGAGCTTTTATCTCGGCTTTCACGTCATAAACAACAACTATTAAAAATAAAAATAGCATATTTAATATAAACAATAGTTTTTTCAACAAAATCACCTCATAATTTTTCTTGTACATTTTTATAATTCTTGCCTACCTTCAAGAGAACGCGATATTGTAGCCGAATCTGCATATTCTATGTTTCCACCCATTGGGATACCACTTGCTATTCTTGTAATTTTAACATTGAACGGCTTTAGAATTTTTGTTAAATATAATGTTGTTGTCTCCCCTTCAAGATCAGGATTTATAGCTATTATGATTTCTTTTATATCATTTTTTGCAATTCGAACTAATAAAGCTTCTAAATTTAATTTGTCTGGCGTCACTCCTCTTAAAGGTGCTATTTTTCCTCCAATAACATGATATTCGCCTTTGTATTTTCCAGTTTTTTCAAAAGAGATAATATCTCTAGTATCTTCAACAATACAAATAGTATTTTTGTCTCTTGATTCATCTTCACAAATATTACAAATTTCTTTTTCAGTTAAGTTTCCACAAACATGACATTTTTTTATTTTTTCTTTTGCTTCATTTATAACAAAAGAAAATTTCTCAACATCTTCTTTTTTCATAGAAATAATGTGGAACGCAATTCGAACAGCACTTTTTCTACCAATACCTGGTAGTCTGTTAAACTCATCAATTAACTTTTCTAAAAATTTATTCGTCATTAATCATCCTTTAATACCCCTTTCATTCCATGAGATAACTCACGCAGGCTTTTCTTTACGTCACGTCTTTCTTTCCCTAATTCAGCATTTTTAATTATATAATCGTCTACTCTGTCTTCATAATCGGATCTCATATTTCTTATTACATCTAATATTTCATCGTAACTCATCTTTGGAGTCATATATTCTTTTAAATTATTTAGTAGTTCCACTCTTTTTCTGTTGTCTCTTATTTTTTTGTCATTATCTTCTATTTCTCTTTTTATTTTATTTTTTCTTCTTTCCAATCTAACGAATTCTAACACTTTATCCATATTTGATATTATCCTCCTAAAGTAAAAAATTTTATTTACAAAGTACTGCAGTTATTTCTGTATCCTCGGACATGGTGGTATATCTTTTTCCTTCCCAAGCATAAGAAATAGGATGAGTTACTATTTTATTGCCTTCTATCCCCACCATTATTCCGCTTTCACCATTTTCTAAAAGTTGGACTGCTTTAACAGCCATTTTTGTTGCAAGTATTCTATCAAAACCTGATGGAGTTCCACCTCTTTGAATATGACCAAGGACAACGCTTCTTACTTCAGAATGAATCATACCTTTTAATTTTTTTTCTATATCTAAAACACTTCCTACTCCCTCTGCTACAATAACTATATCATGAAGTTTACCTTGTTTCCTTCTAGCTTCTATCTGCATTGCCAACATTTCGATAGGATTTTCCATTTCAGGTATTAAAAAACCATCCCCTCCTCCGGCCAAACAAGAATAAAGTGCAAGATCTCCAGCATCTCTTCCCATAACTTCAATTAAAATTGTTCTTTCGTGGGACGTAGCCGTATCTCTTACTTTTGATATTGCATCAAGAATTGTATTTAGACAAGTATCGAATCCTATGGTATAATCAGTTCCTATGATGTCATTGTCTATTGTCCCTGGAATTCCAACAACACTGATTCCATGTTCTTTAGAAAGTAAATCAGCTCCTCTATATGAACCATCTCCACCAATTACTATAATTCCTTCAATACCTCTTTTTTTTAAATTATTCGCAGCAATAGTCCTATATTTTTGTTCTTTAAACTCCATGCATCTTGCAGTTAAAAGTTTTGTTCCACCTCTATCAACAATTCCTGACACATAGTGAGAATCCAACAAAATAATCTCGTCACTTACCATACCGAGATAACCTCTTTTTACCCCATACACGCTCATTCCTAAATTCATGGCATATTTGCCTGCAGCCCTTAGCGCTGCATTCATTCCAGGAGCATCTCCACCACTTGTTAAAATTGCAATTTTCCTCATAACAAATTCCTCCTAAATCATTCTGTAAACATTCCTATATTTCGAAATTTATTGTATCTGTTTTCTAATAATTCTTCCACTTTCAGCTTCGATAATTTTACAAATGTTTTCAAAATAACCTTTTTTAGATTATCCGCTGCACATTTATGATCTCGATGCGCTCCACCGATTGGTTCTTGTATTATTTCGTCAACAACTCCGAGTTCTAAAAGACTTTGTGCAGACATTTTTAAACTTTCAGCCGCTTCTGGTGCTCTACTAGAATCTTTATAAAGAATAGCTGCACATCCTTCTGGTGAAATTACAGAATATACAGAATGCTCTAACATTAAAATTTTGTCAGTAACTCCAAGTCCAAGTGCTCCTCCACTTCCACCTTCACCAATAACAACAGAAATCATAGGTGTTTTTATGCCTGCCATTTCCATCAGATTTCTAGCAATAGCCTCTCCTTGACCATGCTCTTCTGCTTCAAGTCCAGGAAAAGCCCCTTGTGTATCTATAAGGCAAAGTACAGGTATTTTATATTTTTCTGCCAACTTATACAATCTAAGAGCTTTTCTATATCCTTCAGGATTTGGCATCCCAAAATTTCGGTAAATTTTTTCTTCAGTTATTCTACCTCCTCTTTGATGTCCAACTATCATAATACTTTTTCCATCTATTTTGCACATTCCGCCAATTATTGCTGGATCATCTTTAAAAAGTCTGTCTCCATGAAGTTCTACAAAATTTTCACCAATCTCTTTTATGTAATCTAAAGTGTTTGGTCTATCAGGATGACGAGCCACAAACATTTTATCCCATGATGAGAGATTAGAATATATCTTTTGTAGTTCCTCTTTTAAATTTTTTTCCAATTTATTTATCTCTACACTTAAATCTATCTTTTTTTCTTCTGAAAAAAATTTGAGTTCTAAGATTTTTTTTTCAAGTTCTTTTATACTTTCTTCAAATTTCATATTTTTTCACTCCCCTACACTGTGCAACTTAGTATCTTATAAAGAGTATTTTTCATTTCTGGTCTTTTTGTAATTACATCTATCATTCCATGTTCTTGTAAAAATTCACTACGCTGGAATCCTTCAGGCAGTTTTTGCTTTATTGTTTGTTCAATAACTCTTGGTCCTGCAAACGCTATCAAAGCATTTGGTTCTGTTAAATTTATATCTCCGAGCATAGCAAAAGAAGCTGTTACACCGCCTGTAGTAGGATCTACTGGAATAGAAATATAAGGTATTCCTTTTGTTCTTAACTTTTCTATTGCTGCTGAAGTTTTTGCCATTTGCATAAGAGAAATAATGCCTTCATGCATTCTTGCTCCTCCAGAAGAAGAAACTACTATCACAGGAATTTTTAATTCTGCACCTCTTTCAAAGGCTCTTGTTATTTTTTCTCCAACAACTGAACCCATACTTCCACCCATAAAATTAAAATCCATAACAGCAATACTTACTGTTATTCCATTTAGATTTCCTACTCCAGAAACAACTCCATCATTAAGACAAGTTTTTTTTACTGCAGATTTATATTTTTCATCATACTGTGGAAATTTCAGAGGATTTACTGATGCTAGTGTTGAGTCATATTCTTTAAAGGTTCCTTCATCAATAAGTAACGATATTCTTTCTCCAGGTAACAAAGGAAAAATATATCCACAATGGGAACATGTCTTTAAGCTTTTTTCTAAATCAACTTTATAGAGAGTCTCCTTACAAGATGGACATTTTATCCAAAGCGTTGATTCAGCATCACTTATCCCCTCGTTAACACTCTTTGTTTTTTGTGGCGGAATAGGATAATTGATAGAATCTATTGGTCTTTTTTCAACAAATTTTTGATTAGCTGCATTTTCATTAATTTTATTAGTATTTGTATCTATGTCTGATTTTTTTTCTGCTGTCTTATCTCTTACAGTCAATGTGACATACTTTTTCTTTATATGAAAAAATGACATGACAACCTCCTTAAATTATTTGTATAATTTTTCTATAACATCTAATTCTATACGATTTTCAATTTTTTTTCAATATTTATTTGTGTTAAAATACTTTTTGTTGTAATATTTATATAATGAAACATTTTAAAAAACGAATAAAAGAGGCTGAAACAATGGAAAATTTGTTGTTAGAACTTAGAAAAAAAATTGATGAAGTTGATACAAAAATTTTAACTTTAATCGAAGAAAGAACTAAATATGTAAAAGAGGTCGGAAAATTAAAAGGCAAAAACAATTCTAAAATTTATGCACCAGAGCGAGAGGAAGAAATTTTTAATAAACTTTCGCAAGAATCAAATGTTATTAGCTACGAAAAAATTCGAGCAGTTTTCACAGAAATAATTTCTGTATGCCGTGATTTAGAAAAAAGATTCAAAGTTTTTTGCATTGGAGAAAAATCCGAGTTTGTAGCTTTGAAAATTTTTGGGACTTATGTTAACATCCAAAATATCTCTGCCGAAGAAGAAATTAATTTTGATTATGATTTTATTTTGTGTAATTCAAAAATAAATTTACTAGAAAATTTAAAATCAAGTCATCATATTTTGTCTGAAATTAATTTTGGAAATTATAATTTTTTTCTTCTTGAAAAAGCAAGAGAAGGTAATACATCAAAAAATTATGTCGCAAACAAAATTAATTTGACTCAAAATTTGTGATTAATTTTAACATAAAAAAATCGGAGATAAATTGTCTCCGGTTTTTTTATGTTATTGCTTTTTTATTTTACAACTATATCTCCTGAAATTATCTTTTGTTTTATTTCTTCTAACTTTTTAATATTATCATCCCCAATTTTATTTTTTGTGAATTTAAAATCAGTAACTCCTACCCCATCTTCTTTAATTCCAAATAAAGCCTCGCCAGTTTTAAACTTCCCATCTTGCAAATCTTTTATTGTATTAAAAACTGCAATATCAATATTTTTTATCATTGATGTTAATACAAAACCTGGAGCAACATCATCTTGATTTGAGTCAACTCCTATTGCAAGTTTTCCTGTTTCTTTAGCTGCATTAATTACCCCTATTCCAGAAGAACCAGCCGCATGATAAACTATATCAGCACCTTGTTTAAATTCAGAAAGAGTTATTTCTTTTGCTTGAACAGGATCAGCAAAAGGGTTGTCCCCGCTTATAAATACAGTTACTAATTGTATTTTTGGATTAATATATTTTGCACCTTGAACATATCCATTTTTAAATCTGTTAATCAGTGGAAAATCACCTCCACCGACAAAACCTATCTTTCCTGTTTTTGAAGCCATAGCTGCCGCTGCACCAACCAAAAAAGAACCTTCTTGCTCTTTAAAAACCAAACTTCTGACATTTGGTAAATCAACAAATTCATCTATCATGGCAAACTTTGTCTTTGGAAATTGCTTTGCAACATTTCCTAGTGATGTAGTCATTGTAAATCCTGTTCCTATAACCAAATCATATTTTGCCTCAGCAAATTCTTTTAAAAACTGAGAATCTTCAGTTGGTGTGGAAGGTTCAACATATTTAAATTCGATTCCTAGCTCTTTTCTAGCTTTTTCAAGTCCACGGTATGCTGAATCATTAAATGATTTGTCTCCCAAACCACCAGTGGACAGCACAATTCCAATCTTTAGTTTTTTATTATTTTCTCCAATTTTATTTGCACATGATACAAAAAATAAAACTATCGCCAAAAATAGAATTAAAATACTTTTTCTCACAGTTCTCCTCCAAATTTTTTCTAATAATATCTGACCTTTGTCATAAAAATTTATTTTACAACCACTTTCCCAGAAATTATTTTTTGTCTAATTTCTTCTAATTTTTTAAGATTGGCATCTCCAATTTTATTTTTTGTAAATTTAAAATCAGAAGTTCCAACGCCATCTTCTTTTATCCCAAAAACTGTTTCACCTGCAACAAATTTTCCTTTAGAAAGATCTCTTACAGTATTATAAACTGCTACATCAACATTTTTTATCATAGAAGTTAAAACAAATCCTGGTGCAATATCATCTTGATTTGAGTCAACACCAATTGCAAGTTTATTATTTTCTTTTGCTGCAGTTATGACTCCTATTCCAGAGCCACCAGCTGCATGATAAACAACATCAGCACCTTGTTTAAATTCAGAAATCGTTACTTCTTTTGCTTTAACTGGATCGTTAAAAGGATTTTCTCCATTTAGATAAACTGTTAAAACTTTAATTTTTGGATTATAATATTTGGCACCTTGTTCAAATCCTCTTTGAAATTTTTGAATTAGAGGAAAGTCTCCACCACCCACAAATCCTACAACTCCTGTTTTTGAAACCATAGCAGCTGCAACGCCAACCAAAAACGAACCTTCTTGCTCTTTAAAAATCAAGTCTTTGACATTTGGTCTTTTAGTAACATCATCAATCATCGCAAATTTTATATTTGGATATTCAGTGGAAATTTTAGCAACTGCATCTCTCATAAAAAATCCTGTTCCAATTACTAAGTCATACTTTGCCTCTGCAAATTCTTTTAAATACTGGGCATCTTCTGCTGGTGAAGCTGGCTCAACATATTTAAATTCTATCCCAAGATCTTTTTGTGCTTTTTCTAGACCTCTTAATGCTGAATCATTAAAAGATTTATCACCCTTCCCTCCAGTTGATAAAACTATTCCAACTTTTAATTTCGCTGCTTCTAATCCATTAGAAATAAAAACTAATGACAACATTACAACCAATCCTGAAAATAATTTTTTCATTATTACCCTCCATATATTTTTTGTTTTCTACTCACAAATATTTTAACACATTTTATTTTTATTTCAACAAAAACATTTATAAAATTTATTTATAACACTGATTTCTTTTTTTATAATAGACAACTTCAAAATAAAGTGAGATAATCTGTATGTTGAAAAAAATTTTAGGAGGAATGCTTTAATATGTCAAAATTTAGTAATATTCTTAATCGATTGGAAAGATTTCCAGTTGCTATGGTAGGAACAACTGTAGGTGCAATAACTTTATCCAATGCTTACGCATTTATTAATCTTAATTTTTTAAGAACTGTTTTTATGATTATGGGAATTTTTGTTTTTATTCTGGCAACCATAAAACTTATTCACCACCATGGTACGTTTATAAAAGAATATCAAACTCCAGTAGCTGGCAGTCTCTATGCAACATACGCAATGCTATTAGTTTTGATTGGCAGTTTTATCTTTGGAATATTTCCTGTGTTCGGTAAAATTTTGTGCTATATAGGATTTGTTTTACATGCTATAACTATAATTCTATTCACATATTTTCATGTTCATAGACATTTTAAAATAGAAACTTTTTTGCCTTGTTGGTTTGCAACTTATATAGGAATTTTAGTTCTGACAGTTGTTGGAAAGCCTTTAAATTTACCAACAATACTTTCTAATATCATAGTTTTTTACGGTATGGGAATTTATATTGTTATGATTCCTTTCTTAATTCATAGACTTTTAAAACATCCTATTGAACATGGTCTAAGGCACATGACTGCAATTATTCTAGCTCCTCCTAGTATGTGTATTATAAGTTATTTGAATTTTTTTGAAACTCCAAATATAAATCTTGTTATTTTTATATATTTTATTCTTTTTATTTCTCTTATTTATGTTGTTGCTAATATTCCACATTTTTTTTCAACAGAATTTCAGCCTGGTTTTGGCGGAACAACATTCCCAATGGCAATAGGTACAGTTGGAAGTTTAAAAGTTTCAGCATTTCTTATCGCTTCTGGACATGCTTTTTTTGGTAGCATTATTTTTAGTCTAGCTCAAATTCAACTCTATCTTACAACAGCAATAATAGGAGTTGTGCTCTTTAATTTCTTCAAAAAAATATATCATAAAAAATAATTTTACGATTCCAAAATTATTATATCTTTAAAATTATTTTTTAATTTTTCCTCTTGTGCTAAATTTATTAAAATAATATAAGTAATTCTTTCTCCAAAATTTTTTTCTAATATTTCTATTTTTTTCTCCATTAAAAATAAATCTATCTCGCTATTTTTTTCGTAATGAAAATCTAGCAAGATTTTTTTTGTTTTAAAGAACTCTATTGTTCCAGCTGTTTGAATTGCAAGACGTGCAACCTTAGCATAATTTCTCACAAGTCCACCAGCTCCAAGTTTTATGCCACCAAAATACCTTGTAGCTATTACAACTAAATTAGATACCTCCATGTAATTCATAATTTCTCCCATTGGTCTTCCTGCTGTTCCACTTGGCTCTCCATCATCGTCAGCTTTAAAAAATTCCTGTCTTCCATCAAAAACTTTATAAACACTACAATTATGGGATGCCTCTTTATTTTTTTGCTTTATTTCTTTTATATAATTCTCTGCTTCAACTTTAGTTTGAACTGGTCTTGCATATCCGATAAATTTTGATTTTTTTTCTTCAAATTCTATGATAGCTTCTTTTTTTATAGTCTTCATATTCCAAGCAACATCTCCATTATTTTTATCAATATATTATAACACAAATTGGCAAGAAAAATCGTAGGAAATAATAAAGAAACAAAACACAGAAAAATATAAATACTTCCAATTGGTGTTAAAATTAAACTGAAAATAATTGTTAAAAAAGAAAATTTTTCAAAATAGTAATATATCACAGGAGCCATAAAAAGTTGCAAACTAATTGTGAAAGCTATATAATTTAAAATTAATTTAATATATTTACTTTTTATTTTTTTTATCAAGAACATATTAAATTTATTTAGAGGTTTTGAGCATATAATTATTCCTAACATTGCACTATAAGAAAAAACAAAAGAAATATCTCTATAGGATACGGGATTAATTAAAAGAGATATTATAAAAGATAATGCCAAAGATTTTTTCATACTATAATTCTCATAAAAAATATTTCCTAGTAAAAGTATCGCTGCCATCATGTAGGCTCTTTCCACCGATGGAGAAGAGCGAATTCCATAAAAATAAAATGTTATTACAACCAAAATTATAATATTTTTATTTCTCTTTCCTATCTTTAATTTTGTCAAACCTTGTGAAAGTATAAACAAAATTATCCCAATATGCAAACCAGATATTGCCAACAAGTGTGCTGTACCAGTGTTAATAAATAAATTCTTTATTCTTTTTGAAACAGGTTCTTTTATTCCAAGTACAACACCTTTGAAAAGATTTTTTTGTGCATAAGAAGAATTTTTTAAAATTTTATCTGCTCGTGCCTCCAATAATTTTTCTGGCAAATTTTTTTCTATTTTTGAAATTTTTTCTATTTCAGAAATTTCATACTCTTTA
>JBOFDW010000041.1:0-2408 GCA_051647385.1 Fusobacteriaceae bacterium | reverse complement strand
GTTGACAAAACTTTGTAAGAGGTATAAAATAATTTTAGATATGTAATCATTACAAATAAATCAGGAGGAATATTATGAAAAAATTTCGTTGTACAGTTTGCGGTGAAGTATTAAATGAAGGAGTTGAAGTTTGTCCGGTGTGTAAAGCAACAAAAGATAAGTTTGTTGAAATTAAAGAAGACGGAAAAATTTGGGCAACTGAGCACAAAATTGGAGAAGGAACAGCTTGCGGAGACAAAGAAATTATTGAAGGTCTAAAAGCAAATTTTTGTGGAGAATGTACAGAAGTTGGTATGTATCTTGCAATGTCAAGAGTTGCTGACAGAGAAGGATATCCAGAAGTAGCAGAAGCTTATAAGAGAATTGCTTTTGAAGAAGCTGAGCATGCTGCAAAATTTGCAGAACTTCTTGGAGAAGTAGTAACAGATTCTACTCAAAAGAATTTGGCAATGAGAGTTGAGGCTGAGTTTGGAGCAACAGCAGGGAAATTTGAAATAGCAAAAAAAGCAAAGGCAGCTGGATTTGATGCAATACATGACACAGTTCATGAAATGGCAAAAGATGAAGCTAGACATGGAAAAGCTTTTGAGGGATTGCTTAACAGATATTTCAAAAAATAATTATTAAAATTTTTTGCCACTAAGAAAAATTTCTTAGTGGCTTTTTATTTTTTGTGCAAATATTTTAAGCAAAATTTTATTATAAAAGTTTTATCATTGACTTAAAAGTGAATTTGTAATAATATTAAAAGTGTCAAAAAAATTATGTAAGGGGTGGTTTTTCTATGGATGTTATTGTGCTTGCAAGACTTCAATTTGCAGTCACGACGGTCTTTCACTTTTTATTTGTGCCGCTAACTTTAGGGCTATCTGTTTTGGTAGCAATAATGGAGACGAAGTATGTGAAAACTGGCGATGAGATGTACAAAAAAATGACAAAATTTTGGGGTAAATTATTCCTGATAAATTTTGCCATGGGTGTTGTTACTGGAATTGTACAAGAATTTCAATTTGGTATGAACTGGTCAGGATATTCAAGATTTGTTGGGGATATTTTTGGAGTACCTCTTGCCATAGAAGCACTTTTTTCATTCTTTCTTGAGTCAACTTTTATTGGTGTGTGGGTATTTGGATGGGATAGACTTTCAAAAAAAATGCACGCAGTCTGTATTTGGATTGTGGCAATTTCGTCGCTAACTTCTGCACTATGGATTATAATTGCTAATTCTTTTATGCAAAATCCTGTTGGATATGTTCTTAAAAATGGTCGAGCTGAGATGACAAACTTTTTTGCTATTTTAACCAACTCACATTTGCTACTAGAATTTCCTCATACTATTCTTAGTGGATTTGTAACTAGTGCGTTTTTTATTTTGGGAATTTGTGGATATCATTTGATAAAAAATAATGAGACAAAATTTTTTAAAGAGTCTTTTAGGATAGCTTTAACGTTTGGGGCTATTTCTCTTTTACTCTCGATAGTTACTGGAGATTTGAACGGAAAATATTTGGTGAAATCACAGCCAATGAAAATGGCAGCAGCAGAAGCTCTTTGGAATTCTGCTGACCCAGCACCACTTTCTTTGGTAGCGATAATAGATGAGAAAAATCGTACAAATAAATTTGAGATAGCTGTACCACACTTGCTTAGCTTCATGTCTTTCGGCACTTTAAACGGAGAAGTTCAAGGAATAAATCAACTACAACTTAAGATGGAACAAGAATATGGTGCTGGAAATTATATTCCACCAGTGGCTATAAATTTTTGGAGCTTTAGACTTATGGTCGGGCTATCATTTCTTATGCTAATAATTGCATTTGCTGGATTTTATTATCAGCGAAAAAATTCCATAGAGAAACAGACTTGGCTGTTGAAAGCTTTTTTATGGGCAATACCACTTCCTTTTATAATTAATAGTTGTGGGTGGATTTTGACAGAGATGGGAAGACAACCGTGGATTGTTTATGGGCTACAGACTTTGACATCAGCTGTTTCAAAAAGTGTAACATCTGGGCAAATATTGATGAGCCTTATTGGATTTGTGCTTGTGTACGGAGTTCTCATAATAATCGAGATTGGAATTCTTACTCGGCATATAAAACTTGGTCCAAATTTTTCTGAGCCAAAAAATACAAAATCTAGTCAGGAGGTGTCAATGTGGACTTAAATATTTTATGGTTTATACTTGTGACAGTTCTTTTTATAGGATTCTTTTTTCTTGAAGGATTTGATTACGGTGTTGGAATTTTGCTTCCAATTATAGGTCAAACAGATACAGAGAGAAGAATTATAGTCAATACAATTGGTCCTGTATGGGATGGAAATGAAGTTTGGCTTTTGACTGCTGGTGGAGCAACATTTGCAGCCTTCCCAAATTTTTATGCGACATTATTTAGCGGATTTTATAC
>JBOFDW010000040.1:0-10626 GCA_051647385.1 Fusobacteriaceae bacterium | reverse complement strand
GAGAATAAGAAGGGGAAATATAAAATTGTTTTCAAAAAATATGTTTGAGAAAAGGTCAAAGCTAGATTTAACAATTCAGAATTATTTTCGTTTACAAAATAAACTTCTTTAAGATAAAAAGTGTTGCTTCAAAATATTTTTTGTGTTATAATATTTCTTGTATTATAATATTTTCTTAATAATTTTAAAAGAGGTAGATAAAATGTTTATAAAAGAATTTTTAAAAAATCCAATGCGAACAGGTGCAGTTTGTCAAAGCGGGAAATTTCTTGCAAGAAAAATTGCTGCTGAAATTAATTATGAAAAAGCTAAGTGCATTGTTGAGTTCGGAGCTGGCGGTGGAGTATTCACAGATTTGATTTTGAAAAAAATGCACAGTGATGCAAAACTTTTTATTTTTGAAACAAATAATCTTTTCATGGAAAAACTCAAGGCAAGATTTTCACATGACAAGCGAGTAATATTTATTTCCGATAGTGCCGAGCATGTTACCAAAATTTTGGAAGAACAGGGATTCGACTTTGCTGATTATATAGTTTCGGGATTACCGTTTTCTTTTTTCCCGCCTTCTCTCACCAAAAAAATATTGAAGGCAACAAAATATTCTTTGCATCCTGAGGGAAAATTTATAGCATTCCAATATAGTAAAGCTCTTGGAAAATTATTCGACAGCTATTTTAGAAAAATTTCCTATCATTGGGTTCCTATAAATTTGCCACCGGCTTTTGTTTTATCTTGCATGAATACTAATTCGATAAAAGCAACATCACGACCAAAAAAAAAGTCTAACTAGAAATTTCTAGTCAGACTTTTTTTATATATTTATCAAAAAGTTTATAGAGTTTTTATACTAATCGTGATATAATTTTTCGAAGAACAAAAAAATTTGCGGGAGGAATTTTATGGAAAAAGTAAAAAGAGATAATGAAAATTTTAAATTTAGCGACGTGAGACCTTTAAGTGATTTACATTTTGGACGTGATATTTTTGCGAAGCAGTTAGAAAAAATCATTTCAAATCTTGATGATTCTTTTGTAATAAGTTTGGACTCGCAATGGGGAAGTGGCAAAACTTATTTTCTAAAAAGATTTGAGGCGTATCTAAAAAAGAAAAAATATTGTGTGCTATATTATAACGCATGGGAAAATGACGACGAAAAAGATCCATTCACTTCTTTGATTGTAGAATTTACTTCACAGATGAAAGAATATGTAGGAAAAAATAAAGTAATCATTAAAAACATTATGAAAAATGCTGGAAAATTATTCTTGAAAAATATTCCGATAATAGTTGGAAATTTTGCTGGAAAATATGTTGGAGAGAAAAATATTGAAATGGCAAAAGAATTTTATCAAAACTCAAAAGAGGAGTTAGAAAAAATTTCTGTGAAAAGAATGAAAGAACTTGGTGAAGATAAAAAAACTAAAGAAGATTTTAAAGAAAGTTTGAGAAATTTTAGGTTGCATGTTTCAAATAAAAAGGAAGATAAGAAGAAAGACAAAATAATAATTCTTGTTGACGAGCTCGACAGATGTCGACCAGATTATGCCGTTGAACTTTTGGAAAGAATAAAACATCTTTTCAATGTTGAAAATTATATTTTTGTTTTAGGAATTGACCGAGAGCAGATAGTAAATTCTATCAAACAAATTTATGGAAAAGATATGGACGACAGAAATTATCTGAAAAGATTTTTTGATTTTGAGTTTACACTTCCACCACAAAATATAAAAGAATATATGAGCTTGCAAATAGACAAATTAAAATTAAAAGTAAAATCAAAAGATTATCAAGAAGAGAAAATGTTAATGCTGGAAGATTTTGGAGAATATTGCGAACTTGCAGAACTTTCCATAAGAGAAGTTCAAAAAAATTTCACGTCTTTTAAATTAATTTTAGACAGCATGGATGAAAAAGAATTTCATCTTGATGTGAATAAGTGTAACGAAAATATTTCAGTTTTAATATTTTTACCATATCTGTTTGTTGCGAAATATATTAGTGAAGAACTCTATCTCAATGCTCTTTTTTATGGTTCTCGTCAACTTGATAATCATTCTAAACAGTATAAAAAAAATTTTGATATACAGCAGAAATTTTTCGAAAAAATTGTGTTTAAATATAACGATAATGCAAATATTGCAAAAAATAATCTTACAGAAAGTCAAACTTTGTTTGATTGGATGTCAAAAGTTTCTGATATATCATATGAAGACGTATTAAAAAATACATCTTTAATATCTTGTGACATAACTTTTGAATTTAAAAATAAAAATGTGAAAATATATGCAAAAAAATACAAACAAAAATATTATTTGGTATTGCCAATTCAAAAAGATACAATGAAATTTTGCTACGATAAAATCGAACTGATGAATTTATTTATAGAAGAACCCGAAGACCAAAAAAAAGACTGACTGAAAAATTTTTCAGTCAGTCTTTTTTTTAATTTCACTTCTTCTCTGGCTCTAAAATAATTACCACATAATTTTCAGGGTCAATATTTTTCTTAGAAAAATCTTTCAAAGTTTCATAATTTACATTTTTTTGAAATTCTTCCTGCGACAAAATTTTAAACCCGTCATATCCCCTCAAAGAATTTTTGTACAAATATTTTATCCAGAAACTATTTTCCCGCAAATTATTTTCTTGGGCAATTTTATACGTCTCATAAATATCTTTGATTTTACTCTTGTCATATTTCCCGCTTGAAATTTCTTTGACAAGTTTTTTCGTTGCAACTAAAATCTCATTTATTTTCGCTGGGTCAACTTCAAAATTTACCACCATAAAATTTTCGCCGTGAGTATTATAATCATAAGAACTTTCCGCATAAATTTCATACACGCCAGATAATTTTTCCCGAACAGTCATAAATAAATTTGTATTTAATAATTCTATAAAAGAATCATTTATTTCTGTGTTTTGAATTTTATAATCTGCGTGATACGGATAATAAATTCGAACTATTGCCCGCTCACTTTGCCCAGCAATAATTTTGTACGATTTATTTTTTGTAACTCCTGCCCCAAATTTTATATTCAAATCTTTTAATTTCTTAGATTTTTTTGAATCAGTTGGAAGACCAGCAAATTTTTCTTTCAATATTTTTTCCAGCTCAGGTTTTTTTATTGAACCTAAAACTAAAATATTAAAGTCCGCAAAGTTTGAAAATTTTTCGTCATAAATTTTAAGAATTTCTTTCTTGGAAATTTTATCAAAATCTTCTGGCAAAAAAGCTCGCCGTCTAGGATTATTCTTATACAAAATTTTTGATATCTCATCTTCAAAAACATTTGTTGGAGATTTCCACCGAACCGCCGCTTCATCTCTTCCATCAGAAACAATTTTCTCATAAATTTTATCGTCAAATTTTTTATTTAATAACATCGTTGTCAAAACAGAAATTCCAGTTTCAAAATTATTCTTGTCAGTGTAAATATTCACCCCGTGCTCATAATCATTTATATAAAAAGTCAGACCAAAATTTTTGTCCTTCATATAAAACTCTGTTTCGTTGCTGGATAAATTTCCAACTCCAGAAGAGCTCAAAACATTTGTTGCAATTTCTGAGTTGAGATATTCTGTGTCATTATTTGTAGAACTTCCTTCCTCTTTAAAAAGGCTCAAATAAATTTTGTCCTTTTCAAATTCCGTCTCTTTGTAAAAAACTTTTATTCCGTTTGAGAGCGTGTAAGATTCCCACTGAAATTCTGTTCCTTCGTTTATAATTTTTGACTCGATTATTTCTCCAGCAGAAATTTCCGAAAATTTCACATTATTAATTTCTGGCTTTGGAAAATTTGTAACAGGTTTATTTTTTATCTCCTCCAAAATTTTCTCAATTTCTTTTTGGTCAGGAACTTTTGAGTTTGTGTGTTGAGGATAAGTTAAATAATATATTTTTGCTGCATCATAAAACTTTTTCGCAAAATTCTTAATATCTTTTTCAGAAATTTTTTCAAGTGCTCGCTTTTTATATTTCAGCTCATCTTCAGGATTCAAATATGAATCTCCATAAGTTTTTATATTCATTACTTGATTTACTAAATATTGGCTATCAGTAATATTATTCACTTGCTCGTTTAGCAAAACTAAAAGTTCTTTCTTCGACATTTCTAATTCTTCTTTGTGCGGTCCAAACTCAGCCATCACTTTTAAAACTTGTAGCGACTCAAAAATTCCGTCAGATATTTGCGTCTCTTTTATCACTGTGGTCAAATTAAAAGTTTCATTTTTTGCAGGAGTTCCTTGCATCATAATTTCACCAGAAAAAAGCGGATAATTATTATCTTTGGTTAATCGGGAAAATCTTGAGTTCATAATATTGGCGTAGAAATTTTTTATCAGATGATTTTTTATTGCGTCCATATTATTTACACTTTCAGATTTTCCAATAGCAGTTATATTCAAAGTTGTAGAATCAATCTCTTTGTCAGAAAAAGTCAAAATAGTATTTGCTATTGGTTTCACTTCAAATTTTTCTGAGACCAAAGCCTCTTTTTTATTCTCGTATGAAAAATATTTTTTCACAAATTTTTCTATCTCATCTTGATTTACATCTCCAACTATTACAAGAGACATATTTTTTGGGTTATACCATTTGTTATAATATTCTAAAAAAGTTTCCCTGTTGGCAGTTTTTAAAACTTCTGTGTCTCCAAGAACGTCTTTATTATAAAATGGCGACCCATAATAAAAAACATCTTCCCAATGTTTCCAAATTCTTGTGTCCAAAGTTTGCGACATCCGCCATTCTGTTAACACAACATTTCTTTCAGCGTCAATTTCTTTTTGATCAAGTGTCATATTTTTTGCCCACTCATGCAAAATTAAAAATCCTGAATCCAAAGTTTTTGAATCTGCTGGAATATTTGTAAGAAAATAAATTGTCTTTTCATTATGAGTAGATGCGTTAATATTTCCACGAAGTCCAATTGAATTTAAATATTCGTCCATACTATTTCCGGGAAATTTTTCTGTCCCGTTGAATCCCATGTGCTCCAGAAAATGTGTAAGCCCTCTTTCTTTTTCTGTCTCGTTCACAGAACCCGTTTCGATTACCAGATATAATTCCGCTCGATTTTTTGGCTTAGAATTTTTCAGGATATAATAATCCAATCCGTTATCAAGTTTGCCAACGACTAAATTTTTTGAATTTTTTATAGCACCAAAATATTTATAAAAATATGTTCCGCCATATCCAACTATGAGTCCAATTAAAACTCCAATTATTATTCTAAAGATTTTTTTCTTAATGTTATTCATCTTTCACCTCAGGAATTTTTTTAACTATACAAGAATAATTATAATTCATTCTACCACAAAAGTAAATACGCCTATTTTTATTTATGAGAAAATGTGAATACAAAAAAATTAAAATATTAAAAAAAATAAAAGCTTAAAATAAAAATAGGGCTAGCAAAATTTGCTAGTCCTATTTTTTACGTGAAAAGTTTTTCTTATTTATTTATATTTAATTACTCGAAGAATCTTTATGCAAATATTTAGCAACCAAAAAGTGATAAATATTAAAGAGAACATAATAAGCCGTTACAAAAAATAAACTATACTTAAAAGTTAGCACAACAACAATTGCAATAACAGGCAAAAGTCTTTTTGGAATGAACGTTAAAACTTTATCAGGAGTTTTGAATGGAATTGTAGAGACCATCAAAAGTCCAGCAAAAAGTGCGAGAATCAAAAATACTTCTGAAGAAAAGAAATCAAGTTTAGAAAGTATTGTCTCATTAAGTTTATGTTTTTCAAACATCTGTTCAAGATGATAATATGAAACTATCAAAGCAGCCGCACAAGGTATTGGCATTCCGCTAAAATCATCTTTTGTTTCAGAAGCGGTTGTAATAATATTAAATTTTACCAAACGCATTACACCACAGAGTGCGTACACGAAAGAAATTATAGTTATGAATCCTGTCTTTGTAATAAAAGGCATCGGTCCCATTGTTGGTATATATGTGAAAACTAAAATTGCTGGTGCTATCCCAAAAGAAATTGCGTCGCAAAAAGAATCGAACTCTTTCCCAAATTCACTAAACGCGTCAAACTTTCTCGCTGTCTTCCCGTCCAAAGTATCGCACACCATTGCAGCAAGAATATAATAAGTAGCCAAATCATATAAACCTTTCATACTTGCAAGTATACTCAAATATCCCAGCAATAAATTTCCAGCTGTAATAAGATTTGGTGCAAAATATTTTTTTTCAATCATTCTTATAAACACTCCCTTTATTTAGAAAAAATTTTAATTATAATTTTAAATTTTTATTAGTTTAAAAATAATTCTCTTGATTTTAACACGATTTCAATATAAAATCAATATAGGTAAAGTTATCGGAGGAAAAAAAATGAAATTGGCTTTAAAAATTATTGCGTTGATATTTGGCGGGATTATTATAATTCTGTTGCTAACATTTTTATTTAAAAATCAAATTATAAAATTTGTGTTGAGTCAAAACGGTATTGAGACAAAAAGTGTATCCCTAATGTTGAATGATAAAAAACTTGAACTTGAAGGAATAAAATATAAAGGCTTTACTGTTTCTTCCATTAAAATTCAAGCCACAAGTTTTTCTTTCGGTGAAGTTAATATCAAAGATATTAATATTGAAAATTTTTCGCCGCCATCAAATGACGAGCAAAAAAAAGATACTAAAAATAATTCCAGCTCAAAACAAAATAATAATTCTCAAAGAAGTGCATTAAGTATTGGTGAAAAATTTGACGCAGCGGAAACTATTTTGAGAAGTGGAATATCTCTCAGCAAAAATATTTTGACTGGATTTGTTGAAAATCAATCCAACTCTGGGACAACAAAAAAAAATATTAGCTCTCTCATTGCAACTCTAAATAACAAATCAAATATTTCTGTTGATAAAAAAGTTGTGGAGGCTGAGTTAAAAGCCCGAGCAAAAAAAATTAATTTGAACTCAATTATTGACGTTGCAAAAATAGACAGAGAAGTTACCTCTTCAATTGAGCGAGCCCTTGAACCAGAAATTTACAAGCAAGTTATTTCATATCGGAATGCTTCTTTAAACGTAAAAAATAAAATAGTCCAAGAAAAAAATGGCAGCGATGATTCTTATATAATTAATATTGAAAACTTATATATAACGTCAAATATTTTTGGGATTCCACTTCAAGGCAATGCTTCAAATATTTCTACAAAATTTTCCAGTATAAAAGATAATATAAAAGTTTTCTTGACTGAACCGAGCACTAAAAATAATATTAGCGTAAATCTTAATCCTGCAAATTTTGATGGAACGGCAAATATTGACTTGAAAGGAGTCCAGCTAAAAATTATTCCAGAAGTTTCAAAATATATTTCAGCTGGAAATTTGTCTTTGAATCAAGCAACAACTTTTTCAAACGGTGAAATAACATTTAACGGTACGCTAAATTTTTATAATGTGAAAATAAACGCTGAAGTTTTGGCAAATGAAATATTAAAAGGTGGTAGCACAAAAATATATACTCGAACTATTCTTGTTCAACTACTCAAAAAAATAAACGGGCTAAATTCAAAGTACACTTATGATTCCAAGACAAGAAAATTTGTACTCAAAACAAATCTCTATGATATCTTGCAAAAAATTATAAAAGAAGACGGGCAACAAATTATTGGTAAATTAGTTGATGAAAATTTTTAAGAATAAAAATTAAATAAAAATATTAAAAAATTTCAAATTTTTTTTAAGTATAAATATTTTATCTTGTTTAATTTTTTATCTTTGTAGGAGTAAAATAAAGTCCAACAGATTATTTTTTAACCAAAAAATATTGACGTAAGTAGAAAATTAAAGTATGATTAACAGTGAAGCAATTCAAAATAAAAAATATTTTAGGAGGAATTAAATGGCAGTAAAAGTAGCGATTAATGGATTCGGTAGAATAGGAAGGTTGGCACTACGACTTATGGTGAAAAATCCTGAGTTTGAAGTTGTAGCAATAAATGATTTGACTGATGCAAAAACTTTGGCACACCTTTTCAAGTATGATTCAGCACAAGGAAGATTTGACGGAACAATTCAAGTTGTAGACGGTGGGTTTGTTGTTAACGGTAAGACAATAAAAGTTGTTGCAGAAAAAGATCCAAAAAATTTACCATGGGGAGCTTTGAAAGTTGACGTGGTTCTTGAGTGTACAGGATTCTTTGCTGACAAAGATAAAGCTTCTGCTCACTTAACAGCTGGAGCAAAAAAAGTTGTTATATCTGCACCAGCAACTGGAGATTTAAAAACTGTTGTGTTTAATGTTAACCATAAAATTTTGGACGGAACGGAAACTGTTTTGTCAGGAGCTTCTTGTACTACAAATTGTTTAGCTCCAATGGCGAAAGTTTTGCAAGATAAATTTGGAATAGTTGAAGGACTTATGACAACTATCCACGCTTATACAAATGACCAAAATACTTTAGATGCTCCACATGCAAAGGGAGATTTGAGAAGAGCGAGAGCTGCTGCTGCAAATATAGTTCCTAATACAACAGGAGCTGCAAAAGCAATCGGACTTGTTATTCCTGAGCTTAAAGGAAAACTTGACGGAGCTGCACAAAGAGTTCCAGTTATAACTGGTTCATTGACTGAGCTTGTAACTGTTCTTGAAAAGCAAACTTCAGTTGAAGAAATAAATGCTGCGATGAAAGCTGCTGCAACAGAATCTTTTGGTTACACAGAAGAGGAACTTGTTTCATCTGACGTTATTGGTTGTGAGTTTGGTTCATTGTTCGATGCGACTCAAACAAGAGTAATGACAGTTGGAGATAAGCAACTTGTTAAAACTGTTGCTTGGTATGACAACGAGATGTCTTATACTGCTCAACTTATCAGAACATTAAAATATTTTGTTCAAATAGCAAAGTAATATTTTAGGCAAGTAAAAATTCAAAGATATAAATTTATTCAATAGGAGGTCAGCACCGTCTAAAAATATTTGCGTTTTAGGCAGTGCTGATTTTTTTTAAGAGGCTACTTAAAAAAATTACTGGGGGTTATGATGAAAAGATTTGTATTGGTTTTATTTATTTACATGATTATTTTTATTGGAATGGTCGAAGCAAGTATAAAAGTTGTAGGGAAGCGGGAACAAGAAAACTATAAAATTACAATTGTGCGAGTAACCGATGGAATAGGTGAAGCCATAGAATATGCAGCTAAATTAATGGGAGCAAGTTCATTCAATGATCAAATGATAGGATATGGTAGGTACAAAGTTGTAGGAAATAATAATCGTGTTGCTAATGTTGAGTATAATGAAGAGAATGATTGTTTTGTAATAACTATAGAAAAATAGCGTTGAAGGAGAATATTTATGAAAGCACTTGGATTTATTTTGATATTGATAGGTTTATTTATGTTTTGGCTTCATCCTGTGGTAGGAATCCTACCAATTTTTTTGGGTATCTGTTTTTTTATTTTTGGAAAAAGTGGTACTCAAAAAGCTGTAGAGAAGCAGTCTGAAATAATTGAACAGTCCAGAAAAAATAATCAATCAATACTTTCAAATGATGAGAGACAACTTAGAGTCGCTCGATTGACAAAGTTGTATTGCGATGAAGGAATGCCAATTTTAGAAGCAAAAACAAAAGCTGAAATGGAAGAAATTTTAGAGTTTAATGGACAAAAATAATGGAGGTCTAAAGTTTATGAAAAACAAAACATGTCAGAGTTGTGGTATACCAATGTCAAGAGATCCAGGACACGGTGGAACAGAAAAAGACGGAAAAACAAAATCAGAATTATATTGTAGCTTCTGCTATAAAGATGGAGAATTTCTTGCAAAAAATATAACGGCAGAAGAAATGAAAAAATCTGTCTATGAAATTCTAATTGATGATAAACACAAAATGCCAAAGTTTGTTGCTAAATTTTTAACAAGAAATATTCCTAAACTTGGAAGATGGCAGAAACAAAATTAAATTAATTAAGAATAAAAATATTTATGGAGGTTCAAAATAATGAAAAAAATTGTGACTGATTTAAATGTAACGGGGAAAAAAGTTTTGATGAGGGTTGACTTTAACGTTCCAATGAAAGACGGAAAAATTACAGACGAAAATAGAATCGTCCAAGCTTTGCCAACTATAAAATATGTAATTGAAAACGGAGGGAAGGCAATAATTTTTTCTCACCTTGGAAAAGTTAAAGAGGCAGCAGATTTGGAGAAGAGAAATATTGCTCCAGTTTCAAAAAGACTTGCCGAACTTCTTGGTAAGCCTGTAAAATTTATAAATGCAACAAGAGGTGCTGAACTTGAAAATGCAATTGCAAATATGAAAGACGGCGAGCTTGTTATGTTCCAAAATACTCGTTACGAAGATTTGGACGGTAAAAAAGAATCTAAAAATGATACTGAGCTTGGAAAATATTGGGCGTCTCTCGGAGAACTTTTTGTAAATGATGCCTTTGGTACAGCTCATAGAGCTCATGCTTCCAACGTAGGAATTTCTTCAAACATTGGAGCTGGAAAAACTGCCGCTGGATTTTTGATGGAAAAAGAAATTAAATTTATCGGAGGAGTTGTTGACGCTCCAGCAAGACCACTTGTTGCAATTCTTGGTGGTGCAAAAGTTTCTGATAAAATTGGAGTCATCGAAAATCT
>JBOFDW010000039.1:0-13555 GCA_051647385.1 Fusobacteriaceae bacterium | reverse complement strand
TCACAGTTTTGGACAACGGGCTAATAAAAATTGATGAGGACATTTGTATTTCTTGCGGAAAATGTGTGAAGCAATGTCCGAAGAAAGTTTTGAAAATGTTGCCGCAAAATAAAAAAGTTACGGTAAAATGTTCGTCCACTGCAAAAGGTCCTCTTGCAAAAGCTTCTTGCTCGGTGGCATGTATCGGGTGTGGAATTTGTGCTAAGAATTGTCCAGCGAATGCTATCGTGATAGGAAATAATTTGGCAGTTATAAATCCAGAGCTTTGTACAGAGTGTAAAATTTGTGTTGAGAAGTGTCCGACTAAGGCGATTTCTTTTTCGTAAATTTTAGGATAGCAAAATATTATAGAAAACTTTTCCCTGTGTAAAATTTTACATGGGGAATTTTTTTGTCTTGAAATAATTTTGGAAATAAAAAAGAGAGTCTCGTCTCTCACTTTCTTTGGTGGTATTTTGCATTTACGTTTTACAAGATAATTATAGCATAGCTTTTATAAAATTACAAAGTATCCAAATTTTATTGGTCAGCTCAAAATAACAAAGAAATATTTTTATCAAGTTTTTTTATGGGTGTCTTCGCCTCAGAAGCATCAGATAAATATAGTCGCAAATATTTTGCTTCTTATTTATTCAAGCTCGCTCGCCCCCCTGCTCCCCCTGCTCTAAAATTTTCTGGCATACGTTCTCCAATTGAAACTTATTCTCTAAAAAATCCGCACAACAAAAAAAACTATCGCTTTCTTCTGAGAAATAAAACTTGTCCACAAGAAAATTCATAGTTCTAATTTAGATCGAAACTTTTTCTATCTCTATAATTATCTTCTTTTATCTTTCGTGTGAAAATGATATATCACGAAAAACTGCCTCTCAAAAAGCTTGGAATTTTTCAGGGCTGGTTTTATGGGGGTTGTTT
Source organism: Fusobacteriaceae bacterium (assembly GCA_051647385.1). Lineage (GTDB taxonomy): Bacteria > Fusobacteriota > Fusobacteriia > Fusobacteriales > Fusobacteriaceae > JAGNZR01. The sequence goes on along the minus strand of JBOFDW010000039.1, from coordinate 12,640 downwards.
TTGGCAAAATTGTTGACTATTAAATTTGTATGAAAGACGAAACTCGCAAAGTCAACTATATGAGGAAAAAACCGTGTCTTCATTAAGGGGTGTTAAACGGTTTTTGTGAACTTACGTTCATATAAAAAGTGAAAGTGGCTGTATGACCTCGTATGACGTCGTGTTTTTCGTTTGGACTTTTTTTCGAGAAAAATTGGAGGAAATTTTGGATGGAAGGAGTGGTTTTGAGAGTAAAAATAATTGGAACACAAAATTTTTTGAGATAGAAATTTTTAATAAAATGTGGTAAGATAAGGTAAGAAATAAAAATAATATATGAAAAAATTATTGATGATATTTTCCTTGGAGGAAAAAATGAAAGAGATAAATTTAAAATTGAACGATGAAATTGTGGACGAGCTAAAAAAAATTGCTAATACTTATCATCAGAATATTTCTGACCTAGTTAAGGACGGAATAAAAAAAATTATAACCGAGCGTAAAAACGACTTATATTATCGTATGAAAAATTTGTCGAGTTGCTCGGAGTCTGAGGAAAGAGAAATAATGGATGAGTTGGCGAAAATTTCTGAAGAAGATTTTCAGATAGGAGAAGTTGAAGTCGTTGATTTTCGTTGAGCAAAATAAAAATTAGCTATTCTAAGCAAGTGCTAAAATTTTTTGTGAAACACGAAGGACTTAGAGAAAAGTTTAAGGCAAATATAGAAAAATTCTGCGTCTTGAATGAGAGAGTAGACATTCTCAAAATGAAAAACCACGAAAATTTTTATCGTATGAGAATTGGGAATTATAGAATAATTTTCAAAATGGAGCTGGACGAACTAATTATTGTTGAAGTAATTTTTGCTGGAAGTCGAGGAGACATTTATAATAAGATATAGAAAATAATTTTAGCCCTCAGAAAAAATTCTGAGGATTTTTTTTGAGAAAAATTGGATGGAATTTTTGGTTGGAAGGAGGTTTCGGAGGCAAATATTTTGCGAGGGATTTTTTGCGGTGGGAAATTATAATCACAAAATATTATTTCACGAAAAGTTTTTTGTTGAAGAGACAATCGAAAAAAGTTTACCTTTAAAATTTTGTGAGGGTGAGAATTTGTGATATAATATTTGGAAGCGTGAAAATAAATTTTGGAGTAGGGGCGATGGAGACGAAAATAAAAGAGGGCTGGAAAAAATTTAAACTAGGAATTTTAATTGATAGTATTTCTAAGACTCATAATTTTTCTAGTGAAGAATTAATCCCAATAAATACTTCTGACGTTTTGAATGGAAAAGTTTTAAATCATAAATCTTCAAAAGCTTCTGAATTTAAGGGGCAGTTTAAAAAATCTTTTCAAAATGGAGATTTTTTATATAGCGAAATAAGACCGATCAATTTGCATTTTGCCAGAATAAATTTTGAGGCAAAAAATTATGTTGCTTCGACAAAACTTATGGTGCTCAGAAAAATTAGCGACGAAATTGAAAGCGATTTTCTTTATCAAATATTAAAAGCACCATTTTTTATAAAAAATTTGCAGTTAATGGCTGAAAGTAGAAGTGGAACTTTTCCGCAAATAACTTTTTCTGAGTTGGCAAATATAGAAATAAATTTACCTCCACTACCCGAGCAAAAAAAAATTGCTGGGATTTTATCTTCGTTGGACGACAAAATAGAAATCAACAATCAAATGAATTCCACACTGGAAAAAATTTCTCAGGAAATTTTTAAGCGGTGGTTTGTTGACTTTGAATTTCCAAATGAAAAAGGCGAGCCATATAAAAGTTCGGGCGGTCTTATGGTGGAGAGTGAGCTGGGAGAAATTCCGTTGGGTTGGAAGGTTGGATTTTTCAACGAATATATTTCAGAAATAATTGGTGGAGATTGGGGAAAGGAAATCCCAGAAGGAAATTTCACAGAAGAAATTTTTTGTATCAGAGGAGCAGATATTGTAGAAGCAACCAAAGGCTTTTTTAATAATGTACCAAAGAGATTTATTTTGAATAAAAATTTTCAAAACAAAAAATTAAAAGAAGGAGATTTAATCGTAGAAATATCTGGAGGAAGTCCGACGCAGTCAACTGGAAGAATAGGATATATAAATAAAATAATTTTAGATATTTTTAGTGGCAAACTTATTTCAACAAATTTTTGCAGAACGATAAGACCTTATGCAAAAGAAAACACAAATTTTATTTTTTATTATTGGAAATATTTATATAATGGTAGAACTTTTTTTAAATTTGAAAATGGAACTACTGGTCTAAAAAATTTAGACCTAAATACTTTTTTGGAAAGTTTCAGTATAATTATTCCACCTAAAACATTAATAAATAAATTCTCTTTAATAATTGAGAGTAATCATAAAATTATTCAAGAAAACGGAATAAATACAAAAAGTTTATCTGTTACAAGAGATTTACTTCTTCCAAAACTTATGAGCGGTGAAATTGAAATAAAAAATTAGAAAAAAAAATCCTACACAAAAAATTTTCAAGGGAGAAATAAATGCAAAGTATTGTATGCGAAGATGATTTGGAAAAAGAATATATCAGCACACTGGAAAATCTCGGCTACGAATATAAATACGGAAAATTTTTGCTGGACGGTTTACGTGAGACGATGTCAGATGTAATATTTGTGTCTGTCCTCCGTGAAGCAATAAATAAAATCGCAAAAAATAATTTGATACCCGATGAATTTAAAGAAGAGGTAATCAAAAAAGTTTTGTACTTGGGCGAGCCAATACTTTTAAAGGCAAACGAAACTTTCCACAAAATGTTGGTGGAAGGTGTACCAATTTCTCCATACACAGATTTGAACGGAAATAAATTTGCGGGGGGAAATGTTTTACTTATTGATTTTGAAAATCCTGAGAATAATAATTTTATGGTGGTCAACCAGTTCACCGTAGTTGAGAGAGACAACCGACGCCCTGACATAATTTTGTTTGTGAACGGATTGCCTTTGGTTTTGATTGAGCTAAAATCTTTGGCTGATGAACGAGTTGGACTGAAGGAAGCCTTCAACCAAGTTTCTCATTACCAAAATTTAATTCCATCTATATTTAGATACAATGCTTTTATAGTTTTGGGCGACGGAGTCAATTCAAAAGTTGGGACTCTCACTTCTCCATTGGAAAGATTTATGAACTTCAAAAGTATTGACGGAATAAATATTGCAAGAAATTCTAAACTCATGGAATCTCTTTGTCATGGAGTTTTTGCCAAGGATAGAATTTTGGAAATAATTCGTGAGTATATTTTATTTTATGATGACGATAAAGAAAACGGCAAAATAAAAATCATGGCTCAGTACCAACAATATTATGCGGTAAAAAAAGCTCTTGAAAAAACTAGAGAAGCAAAAAATAATCATGGAAAGATTGGAGTCGTGTGGCATACTCAAGGCTCGGGTAAATCTTTCACCATGGTTTTTTATACTGGACAGCTGATGAAAAAATTTAATAACCCGACGATACTTGTGGTCACTGATAGAAATGATTTGGACGACCAACTGTTCAAAACTTTTTCATGTGCAAGTTCTTATCTTGTGGAAAATCCAAAACAAGTTAAAGAGAAAGATAACTTGAAAGAATTTTTGGACGTGGCGAGCTGATGTAGAGGAATAAAAATTTTGTAAAAATTTATTCTAATGTGGAGGAATAATGTCGAGGAGCAATAATATCAAAGAAGAAAATTATGGGAAAGTCATCAAGAGTTTAACAGAATATGTTTCAACTATAAGTAAATTAACTAGAAGTAAAGATTCTGAAACAAATATTTATTATAGAGGGCAAGCCAATTCAAACTGGAAACTTGAGCCAAGTTTATTTAGAGAAAATTTAGATGATTTATACATGAAGGAACATTTGTTTTGTGAAGAAATAGTAAGACAAAAACCTGAAGAATTTATTGATCATAATACTGCTATTGAAAAATTAACAAAAATGCAACACTATGGATTTCCAACAAGGTTGTTGGATATAACAGCAAATTCTTTGGTAGCTTTATATTTTGCTTGCAATAATTATGATGAAAATGATGGATGTGTATTTATTTTTTATGAGCATGAAGATACAAATGAAAAAATGGAAGCAGCAGTTATTTCTAATCTAGCTTTTTTGTCGAACGGAACAGCGAAAGAGGACATAGAGGAATATCTAAAAAATCATAGTGTGATTTATTACAGTGATCTACAAGATGTTCTAAGTAAAAAGAAAATTTTCATAAAACCTTCTATGAATAATCAAAGGATTGTATTGCAACAAGGATATTTTTATCTTGCATCAAATTCTTTAGACGGTGGTGGAATATTACGTAAAGAAAAAATTAGTTTTGCTGAGGGCGAGAAAATAATTATACCGGCGGCTTACAAAAAAGATTTTTTGAAAGAACTAGAAACTTTTGGAATAAAAGAGTCTACTCTTTATCCAGAAATTGGTATGATGAGAAATGATTTGATAAAAAAATATTCTAACTTCAATAAAAATAATGAAGAAATAGCTGAAGAAGAATATTATGATATTACTTTAGATAAAGAAATATATAATGAAGAATTGAAGCAAAAGGAAAGTTTAACTAAAGAAAAAACTTATGCTATCCTATCTAAAAATAATTTGGAACATAAAATAATTGATGTTGAGAAATATTTAAGAACAACAGATTGGTCTGAAAAAGAGAGCACAAAATCAGGTCTAAAAATTTTGATAAAAAAAGAACTTAAAAAACAAGGCATCAAAAATTTTGAATTAGAATCAGAAAATTTAGTAAAAGAATTTTCTAAGTATAGAACATTGGAATAGAACTATTTTTATTTGTTCCAAAAATATATTCAATGAAATATTTAAGGCAAGCGAATTTATGTGTGAGGAGATGAACAACTAGTGGTAATAAAAAAATTACAACCGCCAAAGAAACTAAAACAACAACAATATTCTGATAAAAAATTATTGTGGGACTCATGCGATAAGCTTAGAAATAATATGGACCCTGCAGAATATAAATATATCGTGCTTGGTCTTGTGTTCTTGAAATATATCAGCGATAAGTTTGAGGAAAAATATGACGAGCTAAAAAATGACGGAGAAAATTTTGAAGAGGATAAAGACGCTTATCTAGCTGATAATATTTTTTGGGTTCCTGCTGAAGCAAGATGGAAAATTATTCAGAGCAAGGCAAAAACTTCTGAGATAGGAAAAACTATTGACGACGCTATGGTTCAGATAGAAAAAGAAAATGATGCACTGAAAAATGTTTTGTACAAAGTTTTTTCAAATCCAAATTTGGACAAGGGAAAACTTGGAGAGCTAATAGATATCATTGCAAAAATAAATATGGGAAACAAAAATGATGGGAGTCCAGATGTCTTGGGTCAGGTCTACGAATTTTTCTTGGGCAAGTTTGCTAATAGCGAAGGAAAAAACGGCGGGCAATTTTATACTCCAGAATCCATTGTAAAAACTATTGTAAATTGTCTTGAGCCAACTAAGGGCAGAGTTTATGATCCAGCTTGTGGTAGTGGAGGAATGTTTGTTCAGTCAGAAAAATTTGTTGCAAATCACAGCGGAAATAAAACTGATATTTCGATCTATGGTCAAGAGAGCAACGGGACAACTTGGAAGTTATGCAAAATGAATTTGGCAATTCGAGGTATCGAAGTAAATCTTGGAAAAGAACCAGCGGATAGTTTTACAAATGACCAGCACAAATATGAGCAGATGGATTTTGTTATGGCTAATCCTCCCTTCAACGTAAAAGATTATTGGCACAAAAGTCTCGAGGGAGATTCCAGATGGAAATTTGGAACGCCACCAGAAGGCAATGCAAATTATGCTTGGCTGCAACATATGATTGCACACTTAGCACCAAATGGAAGAGCTGGAATAGTTTTGGCTAACGGTTCTCTTTCTTCAAACACTGGAACTGAAGGAGATATTAGGCAAAAAATGTTAGAAGAGAATATTGTTGACGCAATAGTCGCCTTACCAGAAAAACTTTTCTTGACAACAGGTATTCCAGCTTGCATTTGGTTTTTGGATAGAAGCAAAACTTCTAAAGATGTTTTGTTTATTGACGCAAGAACTTGTGGTAGAATGATTGACAGAAAAACACGTGAACTTACAGACGAAGATATCCAAAAAATTTCCGATACTTATCATAGCTGGAAAAAAAATAAAAATTATTCTGATGAAAAAGGATTTTGTAAATCTGCCAGCCTTGATGACATCAAAAGTCATAAGTATGTTTTAACACCCGGTCGTTATGTTGGAACTTCTGATGAACTTGACGATGGAATTCCTTACGAAGATAAAATGAACGACTTGACACTTGAACTTGCCGAACAATTTTCAAAGAGTAAAAATATTGAGAATGAAATCAAAAAGAATTTAAAATCTATTGGCTTTGATATTTGAAAATATCGCACGTGAAAATTTAAAATTATAAAAATTAAGAGAGTAGAAATAATTTTCCAAAATAAAAAGAGAGCTCACGCTCTCTTTTAAATATTATATTTTTTTATTTATAGAAATGAGTCTGACCATAATTTTGAGATTGAGCGTCACGCTCTCTCGGATTTTCAAAAATTGGTTCTAAGGCAAAGTCATTAGAAATTTTTTGGTATAACCTTTTGCTTTCCATTACCACTTGATTTAATTTTGGAGACAAATCATAGTACAAAACTCTTTGGAGGTCAGCAGTTGTGAGCAAATTATTTTTGAAGGCGAAAAATAATCCCGACGCCAAAATTATAACTACCCCCAACAAATAAACCATGAAGGACAAAACTCTTTCATCTCCCGACGAATGATTTTTTTTATACCGCAAAGTTTTTCCGCTGCTATCACCCAGCGTCCTTTTCAGGAGCAGACTCTCGCTCTTAATTCTGAGCTTCTCTCTTTCAAGTTCCAGCTCAGCTTTTTTTATTTCAATTTGTTCTCGTTGTGCCAAAATTTCTGCCAGTGACGGCATAAAAATCACCTCGACTTCCAATAATAAGTTTCTTCCAATAAAAAAGTTTCCCTAACTTACATTATAATACATAAATATTTCACTTGTCAATTTATTTTTGAATAATAACAAAGAAATTCTTGACATAATTTTTTGAATATGTTAGAATAATATGTAATTAGGAATATTGTGATGAAGTTTTGAGAGTGGCTAACCCCACTCTCTACATTTTTTTAGAGGGAAAATATTTTCAAAAGAATGAGGTGTAATAAAAATTGAGCGAAAAAGAAAACATAGTTAGCAATGTTGAGAAAATTGTTTTGCCAGCAATAAAAAAGTTGGGACTGGAACTTGTTGACGTTGAATATGTTCAAGAGGGAGGCTTTTGGTATTTGCGAATTTTCATCGAGAAAAATTCTGGCTCTGTGAGTCTTGAGGACTGTGCAAATCTTAGCAACGCAATCGATGAAGATGTTGACCGAATAATCGAGGAAAAATTTTTCTTGGAAGTTTCTTCTCCTGGAATTGAGCGACCGCTAAAAAAATTATCGGACTTCCAAAGATTTTCTGGTAAAAATATCAAAGTAATTTTGAATCATAAAATTAATGATAGCAAAAATTTTACGGGTAAATTATTGGGCGTAGAAATTTCTGAGCCTGAAAAAGAGAGCTTAATAATTTTGGATCTAAATATAAATTTGGATAAGAAAAAATCCAAAGAAAAAATTCCAGATGAAATTAAAATTCCGTTTAAAGAAATTAAGAAAGCAAATATTGTTTTTGATTTTTCTAGTATCGAAGAAAGTAAAGAAGAAATCTAATTTCAAAATAAAAAATTAAGAGAGCAAAAAATTTTAGAGATAAAAATATTAAATTAAAAAATTAGAAATATTTGAAAAAATATTAATATAAAATTTTAGATAAAATAATTTAGGAGGTAGAGATTTTGAAGAATAAGGACGCAAAAGTTTTTCTTGAGGCATTGGAAGAACTAGAAATAGGGAAGGGGATATCAAAAGACAACGTAATAAATTCTGTGGAACTTTCACTGATTGCTGCTTATAAGAAAAATTTTGGAGAAGAAAAAGAAGTTACAATCAAGATGAACAAGGAAACTGGTGAACTAAATGTTTACGAAGAAAAACTTGTGGTTGAGAAACCGAAACATCACACAGAAATTTCTTTGGAAGAAGCACACGCAATAAAAAAACGGGCGAAACTTGGTGACACAATTCAGGTTGAAGTTCACTGCGAAGATTTCAGACGAAATGCAATCGCAAATGGAAAGCAAGTTGTTATCCAAAAAGTTCGTGAGGCGGAGCGAGAATTTGTTTATAATCGTTTCAAGGCAAAAGAAAATCAAATTATGACAGGGACTATTAGAAGAATTGATGAGCGATATAATATTCACATCGACTTTGAAGGGCTGGAAGCTTTTTTGACTGTGGCGGAAATGTCACCAGCGGATATTTACCGTGTTGGCGAGAGGCTAAAAGTTTTTGTGGTCTCGGTTGAGAAGACAAATAAATTTCCTAAAGTTTTAATTTCTCGTAAGCATGATGGACTTTTGCGAAAACTTTTTGAGCTTGAAGTTCCTGAGATAAGCGATGGACTTATTGAAATTATGGCGGTGGCTCGTGAAGCTGGTTCTCGTGCAAAAGTTGCCGTGAGATCTCTTGACGAAAATATTGACACTGTTGGAGCTTGTATCGGACAACGTGGTTGCAGAATAAATAATATTGTTGACGAACTTAGCGGAGAAAAAATCGACGTGGTTGAGTGGCGAGAATCTCCAGTTGAATTTGTTAAGGCAGTTTTGAGTCCAGCACAAGTTGAATCTGTGGAAATTATGGACAACGGAATGACAGCAAGAGTTCATGTTGACCAGTCGCAACTTTCTTTGGCAATTGGTAAGATGGGACAGAACGCAAGACTTTCTGCAAAACTTACTGGGATGAGAGTGGATATAAAAACTACAGAAGAGGCGAAAAGTTAATGGAAAATAATTTTCCTGAAAGAACTTGCATCGTATGTAGAGAAAAAAAAAATAAGAAGGAATTTTTTAGGATAGCGGAGCGAGACGGCAAATATATTTTTGACGAAGAGCAAAAAGAACAGACGAGAGGACTTTATGTTTGTAAGACTCGAGAATGTTTGACGAGACTTTCAAAGCACAAAAAAGTTAAAGTTGGTGCTGAAGAACTTTTTAAGATGGCTAGCCAAATAAAAAATGAGAAGAAAGACTATGTTAATATATTAAAAGCTATGAGGAACTCTCAAGCACTTGTTTTTGGAATGAACATGGTACTTGACGAAATTGAGCACATACATTTTATAGTGATAGCAGAAGATGCCAGCGACAAAAATGACAAAAAACTTGTTGAGAAAGCAAGGGAAAGAAATATACCCTACGTTATTTTTGGAACAAAAAAAGAATTGGGCGAAATTTTTTCCAAGGATGAAGTTACTGTCATTGCTATAAATAATAAAAGGATTGCTCATGGTCTCATAAACTAAGTTTATGGAGGTAAACGATGAAAAAAAAGGTAAGCGAAGTTAGGCAAGAGTATGGAGTTGGGACTCACTCAGAATTTATGGAGATTTTGGGTAAACTTGGCATTGAGGCTAAGGCGGCAGTTTCTCAACTTGATGACGATGCACAAGATAAATTAAAAAAACATTTTTCCAAGAAGGACGATAAGAAATCGTCAGCTCCTGAGAAAAAAGTTTCAGAGCCAAAAGTTGAAGCAAAAAAATCAGAAATAAAAACAGAGGCTAAAAAAGTAGAAGAGAAAAAAGTAGAAGAGAAAAAATTAGAAGAGAAAAAATTAGAAGAAAAAAAATTAGAAGATAAAAAACCCGAAGAGAAAAAAATTATAGAAAATAAACCAGCTGAGAATAAACCTGAGGAAAAAAAGTTTGAGCAGATTAAACCAGCAGAAAAAAAATACGAACCGAAGCCTTATGTGAAAACTGAAGTGCGACCTCGTCCTGATAATAGAGCTGATGGTCAAAGCACGTCAACAGGTCAGCGACCAGATTATAATAATAGACCGAGACCTGACAACAGACCTGCTGGTCAAGGTACGTCAACAGGTCAGCGACCAGATTATAATAATAGACCAAGACCTGACAACAGACCCGCTGGTCAAGGTACGTCAACAGGTCAGCGACCAGATTATAATAACAGACCAAGACCTGACAACAGACCTGCTGGTCAAGGTACGTCAACAGGTCAACGACCAGATTATAATAATAGACCAAGACCTGACAACAGACCTGCTGGACAAAATACGTCAACAGGTCAGCGACCAGATTACCGTCAAGGTCAAAGTTCTAATCCAAGTCAAGGACAACGACCAGATTATAATAGACCAAGACCAACTGGACCAAATGCACCAGCGGGTCAACGTCCTGATTATAGGTCTGGGCAAAATACAACAACAGGTCAGCGTCCAGAATATAATAGACCAACTACTCGACCAGATTATCGTTCAAATAATCAAGGACCAACTACTCGTCCAGATTATCGTTCGAACAATCAAGGTTCAAGACCAGATTATAGATCTGGACAAGGTCAAGGGCAAGGACAATCTTTTGGAAAAGACCAAGATAAAGATTCAAGAAATTTTTCAAATAAGAAACCAGATTTTAAAAAGAAAGGCGATAATGAAAAGGATTCTATAGCTGAACTTTCAAAACAAAAAGTTCCTACAAAAGTAAAAAAAGATTCCTCTTCTGAACAAAAATCTCTTGCTACAGATAAGCCTAAAAAAACTAAGAAGCAAATTATGGCTGATGAATATCAAAATGATTTGGAGTTTGAACTTGATAATGAAGATTCAGAAATCAGTAAATCTATTTTGCTAGAGGCAACTCATAGCATGGGTGGTAGCTTAAAAAATAAAAAGAAAAAAGCTAGACGAACGGATTTTTCTGTTAAAAAAATTGACGCTCCAAGCGACAGTGTTGTCGAAGAAGATGGAATGAAAATTATTAAGATAAGCGGAGAAATTACCATTGGTAAATTATCTGACCTATTAAAAATAAAAGGGACAGAACTTATCAAGGAACTTTTCTTGAAAGGTCAGATGTACACTATAAATAGCGTGATATCTTTTGAGATGGCAGAAGCTATTGCTCTTGAGCATGGTGGACTTATTGAGAAAGAGGAAGAAATTATTTTGGAATTTGGAGATAAATTTTCACTTGAAATTCCTGATAGTCCAAAAGATTTGGAGCCACGAGCACCAGTTATAACTATTATGGGTCACGTTGACCACGGAAAGACTTCGCTTCTTGATGCGATTCGTTCGACAAATGTTGTTGAAGGTGAGCACGGAGGAATTACACAAAAAATTGGAGCTTACCAAGTAGAAAAAAATGGCAAAAAAATTACGTTCATAGATACTCCAGGTCACGAAGCGTTTACTGACATGAGGGTTCGAGGTACGCAAGTAACTGACATTGCGATTTTGGTTATTGCGGCTGACGATGGAGTTATGCCACAGACTGTGGAAGCCATTGCCCACGCAAAAGCTGCTAAAGTTCCAATCATAGTTGCGATAAATAAAATAGATAAAGACGGAGCTAACCCATCAAAAATTAAGCAAGAACTTATGGAACATGGACTTGTTTCTGTTGAGTGGGGTGGAGACGTTGAGTTTGTGGAAGTTTCTGCTAAGGGGCGACAAAATCTTGACGCACTTCTTGAGACAATTTTATTGTCAGCTGAGCTTTTAGAGCTTAAGGCAAATTATAATAAACGTGCAAAGGGAGTTATCCTCGAGGCAAAACTTGATCAAAAAATTGGAGCAGTTGCAGATATTTTGATTCAAGAAGGAAAATTAAAAATTGGTGACGTTGTAGTTGCTGGTGAAGCCTTTGGAAAAGTTCGAGCATTATTAAATGACAAGGGCGAAAAAATTACTGAAGTAACAGTTTCTGAGCCAGTGGAAATTATTGGATTCACAAATGTTCCACAAGCTGGAGATATTTTATATGTAATTCAAAACGAGCAACACGCTCACAGAATTGTTGACGAGGTGGCAAAAGAGCGAAGAATTTCTGAGATGTCTCGAAAAACTTTGACACTGGAATCACTTTCTGAGCAATTTGAAAATCAAAAAATTAAAGAGCTAAATTTAATTATTCGTGCTGACTCTCGTGGTTCAGGTGAAGCTCTTAGAGATTCCCTAAAAAAATTAAACACTGAGGAAGTCGCAGTAAATATTATTCAAATTTCTTCTGGAGCAATTTCTGAAAGCGATGTAAAACTTGCGGAAGCTTCTAAGGCAATAATTTTAGGGTTCCATGTTAGACCGACAACTAAGGCGATAAAAGAGGCTGAACATGCTGGGGTAGAAATTCGAACTTCAAATATTATTTACCAAATAATTGAGGACATCGAAAAAGCTTTGACAGGAATGTTGGAACCAGAGTTCAAAGAAAATTATCTTGGAAGAATTGAAATCAAAAAAGTTTTCAAAGTTTCAGACGTTGGGAACGTTGCAGGGTGTGTTGTTATTGACGGAAAAGTTAAAAACAGCTCGAGCATCAGAATTCTTCGTGAAGGTGTAATTATGTATGAAGGAAAACTTTCATCACTCAAAAGATTTAAAGACGACGCGAAAGAAGTTGTCTCTGGTCAAGAGTGCGGACTTAATGTTTTGGAGTTCAACGACATTAAAGAAGGAGACTTGGTCGAG
>JBOFDW010000038.1:0-4282 GCA_051647385.1 Fusobacteriaceae bacterium | reverse complement strand
ATTTTTAAAAATTTCAGCTGAGTTAAAATTACTTTGTGCTGAAATTTTTTTGTTGAAATTTATTCTTATCAAATATAGTTGAATAAATAAAAATAGTACGGTATAATAAAAAAGCAAAGAATTTTTTATGGAGGAAATGTGATATGGAAGAAAAATCTACTGACTTGATTAGAATTAATGACATGGTACCAGAAAATTTGTCTATTTTGCCGCTCATCTCTCGACCGCTTTTTCCTAATATTATGGTTCCAATAACTTTTTCTGGAGAAGATTATATTGAGACAATAAAACTTGCAATTGACCATTCAAATGGTTATATGGGTTTTGTTTTTGCAAAAAATTTTAGTGACGAACATTTTTTAGATTCTGAACTTTATGATTATGGTACTTCAGTAAAAATTCACAAAATAAATAATGTGGCATCAAATAGCATTCAAGTTATTGTGCAAGGTATTGGACGTTTCAAAAAAAAATCAGTTGTAAAAAAATCTAAATCAGAATTAATTTGGGCAGTTGCGCATCACAAAGAAAGTGATGAGTCTTCAACAGACGAAACAAAAGCGTACATGCTTGCTATTATGGGAGTATTAAAAGAAATTTTCAAATTAAATCCTATCATGCAAGAAGAACTTAGACTTTTAATGACTCACGTATCTTATGATAAACCTGGAATTTTAATAGATTTAATTTCTTCTATGCTAAAAACTGAAGCAAAAGAATTAGAAGAACTTTTGGAAGAATTTTCTCTTGAAGCACGTTCAAAAAAACTTTTGATAATGCTTAAAAAAGAATTGGAAATTGCTCAACTTCAAATGAAAATTTCAAAAGAGATAGATGATAAAGTTAGCACTCAACAAAAAGAATATTTTTTACGTGAGCAGCTCAAACTTATAAAACGCGAACTTGGAATGGAGAAAGACGAAAAAGATAATGAGCTTGATCAAATAAATGCTCGGCTTAAAAAAATTACTTTATCAAAAGAAGCAAAAGAAGTTATTGAAGAGCAAATGGAAAAATTGAAACTAATAGATAAAAGTTCTCCTGAATATCATTTGACTCGTTCATATATCCAATCTATTGTTGAACTTCCATGGGGCGTTTTTTCAAAAGATAAAATAGATATCAAAAAAGCAAGAAGCGTTTTAGATAAAGACCATTATGGACTTGAAGATGTTAAAACAAATATTTTAGAATTTATTAGTACAATTATCAAAACCGGAAATGTTAGCGGATCTATTTTGTGTCTTGTTGGTCCTCCTGGTGTTGGAAAAACTTCTATTGGAAAATCTATCGCCTCTTCTTTGGGTAGAGAATTTTTTAGATTTTCTGTTGGTGGAATGGTTGATGAAGCAGAAATAAAAGGTCACCGTCGTACTTACGTTGGAGCTATGCCAGGAAAAATTTTGCAAGCTTTGAAAAGAGTCGGAAAAGCAAATCCTGTTATTATGATTGACGAAATAGATAAAATTGGAAATTCTTTTAGGGGAGATCCAGCTTCTGCACTTCTTGAAGTTTTGGATCCTGAGCAAAACAAAGATTTCTTAGATCATTATTTAGATGTTAGATTTGATCTTTCAAAAATACTTTTTGTTACAACTGCAAATCAGCTTGATACAATTCCAAAACCTTTATTAGATAGAATGGAACTTATCCAACTACCTGGATATATTATGGAAGAAAAAGTTCAGATTGCAATTAGACATTTAATTCCAAAGCAACTTGAAGAAAATGGAATGAACAAAAGAGAAATTAAATTTACAAAGCCTGCTCTTATTGGAATAGTTGAAAAATATGCAAGAGAAGCTGGAGTTAGAAATTTAGAAAAAGCTATACGAAAAATCATGCGGAAAGTTTCTTTAAAAATGGCAGAAGGAATTTTGAAAGTTGCAGAAATTACTGACAAAAATATTGAAGAATATTTAGGAATTCCAATTTTCCAAAACGAAGAACTTTACCAAAAACCTATTCCGGGAGTTACGCTTGGTCTTGCTTGGACTTCCATGGGTGGAGATACATTATATATTGAAGCAATTTCTGTCAGCAAAAAAGAAAACGGATTTAAACAGACTGGTCAGCTTGGCGACGTTATGAAGGAATCTTGCGAGATTGCGTATTCTTATGTACGTTCACATATTTGTGACGGAAAAGTTTGCACTGAAAATGAAAAAAACTATTTTGATACAAATAAAATTCATTTACATGTTCCAGAAGGTGCTACACCAAAAGATGGTCCTTCTGCTGGAATTACAATGGCGCTTGCACTTTATTCTCTTGCAACAAATACCCCAGTGAAAAAAGGAATTGCAATGACTGGAGAACTTACACTCACAGGAAAAGTTTTGCCAATAGGTGGATTAAAAGAAAAAACTATTGCTGCTCGACGTGTTGGTGTGATGGAACTTATAATTCCAAAAGATAATAAAAAAGATTTTGAAAGATTACCTGATTATATCCGTGATGGAATTACTATTCATTACGCAGATTTTTTTCAGGACGTTCTTGATGTAGCTTTTGAAAAAAAATTCAAGAAAAAAATTCAAAAATAAAAAAATTAAAATTCAAATATTTTTTCATGGAGGAGAAAAATACTTTATGACAATATTAAAAAATAAATTTTTTACTGGTATATTAATTTTAGTTTTTTTGGGAATGTTTTTTCTAAATAATTTTGCTCCTTTAATGTTTGATGATTTATATAATGATTATGTTTTTGGGACAAATCAAAAAATAAAAAATTTATATGATATTTTTTATTCTGGATATTTATATTTTATGAATTGGGGCGGTCGAGTTCCAGCTCAAATATTATTTCCAACTTTTTTAATTATTCCAAAAATATTTTTCAATATTTGTAATAGTTTAGCCTTTGTTGGATTAATTTTTGGAATTTTTATAAATGTAAATTCTAATTCTAAGAAAAATAAAGAAATTTTTTCTCTAATAACAATAATTTTTTTGGTTTGGTTTTCTGTCCCAATGTTTGGTGAAAGTGTTATTTGGTTAACAGGTTCGATAACTTATCTTTGGGGAACAACTCTATTACTTTTTTTCACTTTTTTTCTAAAAAAAATTTTGAATAAAGAATCACAAAAAAATTATAATATATTTTTATTATTTTTATTTGGGCTTATTGCTGGTTGGACAAATGAAAATATGGTAGTGGCAATCTTATTTGTTACAGTATTCTTTATTTACTTTGAGAAAAAAAATAAAATTAGACAAGCTCTTAAACTTTTGACTGGATTTTTTATTGGAATTTTATTATTACTTTTTGCTCCAGGAAATGCAGAAAGAATTTTGCACTATCCAGAATATTCTATATCAGAAAAAATAAACGGATATTTTAAAACTGTGTTTCAAGTTATGAATATTTCTCAAGTTATATTTATAATATTATTATTAATTATTTTATGTTTTTTTATTTTAAAAATTTATATAAACAAAAAAAATAAATTCGATACTTTTGAAATAAATATTTTAAGAAAATATTATTTTGAACTTTTAATTTTTATTTTTTCTGTTGGCGCAATGATTGCATCTCCAATTTCTCCAAAACGAGTTTATTTCGGCTCTATAATTTATCTTATAATTTTTGTGATAAACTTTTTGATGGAAATATTAAATGAAATTCAAGAAAAAAACATTTTTAATTTATCTGCTCTAAATAAAACTATAAAAATTTCAAGTTTTATTTTATTCTTAGCAATAATTTATAGTTATATTCCTGTGTTCAATGATTATAAAATTTTGGCACGTCAATATAAATATCAAGAAGGCGTTTGTTTTTATTATAATATTCCAATTCCTCTCTCAAAAAAATATATAAATGGATATCAACTTCCTCCTAAAAGAGATGTTTCAGAAAATAATATGCCAGTAGATAGTGTGTTGCCAACAATAATTGAGAAAAAAAATGGAATAGGAAATGATACTCTTTGCTTTATAAATAATTATCACTAGAAAAATTTCTGAAATATTCAAAAACAAATAAGGAGACTTTTTAAAAATGAAATTAATTTTTGATAAAAGTAAAAAAGTAATAGAAAAATATTTAATATATATTATTTTTTTTATAATATTTTCAGGGATATTTTTTTTAAATCATTATACTCCTATAATGATTGATGACTATAATTTTCAATATATGTATGGTGTCACAAAAAACATTATAAGAGTTGATTCTTTAGATAAAATAGCAAGAACTACATTAACTTTTTATTTTCAAAGAGGTGGAAGAGTTCTCGGTATTATTTTAGAACAAATATTTCTTATATTACCTAAA
>JBOFDW010000037.1:0-1891 GCA_051647385.1 Fusobacteriaceae bacterium | reverse complement strand
CTGGGCAAATAAAAACTGGTTCAACTTCAAGAACTGACAGAATGGCAAAATATAATCAGTTGCTAAGAATTGAGGAAGAGCTTGGAGACGTTGCTCAATATAATGGACTCGGAGTTTTCTACAACATAAAAAAATAATAGCAAAAAATTTTTGCAAAACTTTTCCCTGTGTAATTTTTACACAGGGATTTTTTTTGCTTAGATAAAATATAAATAAAATAATTTTCCCCCAAAATTTTTTTCTGATTTTTATTTTTCCTCTCCTAAAAATTTTTCCGCCAAATATTTTTCGTCAATAATCTATTTTTTAACTGCCAAGAATTTTTGATATTTTTTCGCCAAAAAAATTTCCAAACAAAAAAAACTTTCAGCAAAATTTTTCTTGCCAAAAGTTTTTAAGTTTTTTTATTTTTTTAATATTTAAATTTTTCGATAATTATTTCTTTGGTGGAGTTCCTTCTTCGTTCGCCACAACTACATCAATTTGAATCAACGCATTTTTTGGCAACCCAGATACTCCAACTGTTCTTCGTGCAGGTGTTCCAGTTGGGAAAAATTTTGTATAAACTTCATCCACAGCTGCTATGTCAGAAATATTTTTAAGGAAAATATTTACCTTAACAACATCTTCCATTTTGTGATTAATACTTTCTATAATTTCTTTTATATTTTTCAAACACTGTTCAGCCTGCTCTTTTATTCCGCCAGAAACCATTTCACCTTTTGCATTCAAAGGTAACTGAGCCGACAAATGATTGTAATGAGAAAACGCAACTGTCTGTGTAGAAAGTTCAGACTTTGGAGCCTTGTCAGTATTGTTTGCATAAATTACAAGCCCATGTCTGTCCTCAACAAGTTGTGGAGGAGTTCCGTCTCCGTGTGAAATCACCGCTTCGATTTGTACCAACGCATCCATAACCAAAGCTACTGCTGGAATTATTGTTCGTGCTGGAACGTAAGCCACTGTTCTTGCGATAGCTGAGTCAGGGAAAAAAGTTTTGTAAACTTCGTCTACTGCTTCCATATCAGAAAGATTTTTTAGAAAAATATTAATTTTAACAATATCATCAAAGGGAACATCAATACTTTCTAAAATTGCCTTAACATTTTTTAAACACTGTGCAGCTTGCTCTTTTACTCCGCCACTTACTAAGAAACCTTTTTTTGGATCGATAGGTAATTGAGCAGAAAGATTATTGTAATGAGAAAACGCAACGGTCTGAGTTGACAGAACATTTGTCGGAGCATTACAAGTATTATTTACAAGTTTTATCAAGTCACCTTTTTGTGGTGCGTCAGGAATTGTCCCCTCACCATTTGTAATAAGTGCTTCGATTTGTACCAACGCATTCATCGGCAAATCTGAAACCGAAACTATTGTTTGAGTCGGAACATAAGTTGGGAAAAAAGTTTTGTAAACTTCATTCACTCCGTCAACATCTTTTATATTTTTTACAAATATAGTTATTCTTACAACGTCGCTCATAACATGATTGATACTTTCCAAAATTGCTTTGATATTTTTCAAGCATTGTTCAGCTTGCTCTTTTATTCCGCCAGCAACTATTTTTCCATCTTTATCTATTGGTAACTGAGCAGAAATATTATTGTAGTGAGAAAATGCAACCGTTTGTGAATATGGTCCTATACTTTTTGGAGCCTTGTCAGTGTTTCTTCCTAATACTGCATTGTAACCTTTCATAATTTTAATCTCCTTAGTTTAATAATTTTTTTTGATAATCGTCTCTAAATATTTAAACAAAATTCGTTCTCTCGCCAGAGTTAAAACTTCTATCCTCCTTTTCAGCAAAATAAATTACAACTTGATTATAAATTTTTTTTATATATTTTTAGCACATTGATTATATCACAAACTTTTTATAAAGTAAACA
>JBOFDW010000036.1:0-3584 GCA_051647385.1 Fusobacteriaceae bacterium | reverse complement strand
ATAATATTATAACCCAAATATTTTTATATAGCAACGGAAAAATTTTTGCCCATAAAAATAAAAAAACCTTGAGGAAAAATTTCATCAAAGGATTTAGTGGTGGTGAGAGAAGGATTTGAACCTTCGAAGGCAGAGCCGTCAGATTTACAGTCTGATCCCTTTGACCGCTCGGGAACCTCACCACATATTAAATTTTGGTACCCCGTAGGGGAGTCGAACCCCTGTTTACAAAGTGAAAGTCTGTTGTCCTAACCACTGGACGAACGGGGCGTCAGTAAAAAATGGTGCCGCTTATCGGAGTCGAACCAATCACCTACTGATTACAAGTCAGTTGCTCTACCAGATGAGCTAAAGCGGCTTATATTTTATATTTTTTCAAGACTCTTATTAGTATATTATAAAGTTCACTTGTTGTCAACTATTTTTCGCAAAACTTAGCACAAAATTTTTGCTCTATTTTTTGTGTTGATTTCTTGTTGTGCTTTTGTTTTGATGAAAACTTATATTTTAACAGAGATTTTTTGAGTTGAGATTTTTTTGTTGCGTTTTGTGTTTTGCTTTTTATGGTGTTCAAACACTAGCGGTTATGTAATTGTTGCGATAATTTCCATTTTTTTGATTTCTATACCCCCCATAGAAAAAATATTTTGATAATAAAATTCATCTGTAAAAATTTGTGGAAGCTCTACACCAAAAAAAAGTTAACACATTAACACAACCTAATAATACCAAGGGAAATAATCACAACAAATGTCACAACAGAGTCACAACAAAATAAAAAAAGCACAACAGAAAATAGTTTGTATCTAAAAAAATATCAGCATGAGAAAGAAGTTTTTTAAAATATTTGACCAAAATATTTTTCAAGAATTTGAGAGATAAAAATTCTCAATATAAATATGAGATTAAAAACTTTGACTCGAAATATTTCAAGTAAAAACCCGAGCTATAAATTTTTAAAGACAAATAAATATTGACGAGAAAGTATTTTATAATTTTTTATCTCTGAACTTCCAGAAATTCCCGAAGCTAAAATTTCTGACTTTAATAAAAACTTGTATAGCAATATTATTTTGTTATTTAATTTTTATAGGGTGCAAAAAAGTTATATTAAAAATATTTTTGCTCATGAAAACTTAACCTGAGTTAAAAATAAAAATCTGACTGATTTTATAGCTAGGAATTATTTGGAATATTTATTATGAAAACTATCTTTAAAACTATTATACAAGGAAAAATTTTGTATTACTTTTTTTACACTCGCAAATTTCCCGACAAATATTTTTTGAAATTTAAAAAATTCCATATGAAATATGATAATTTATTTTGATGATGAAATTTGTTTTGATTATTTTTTTTTTATAACTTGGAGCGAACCTACAAAAAATATGGTCAAATTTATTTTGACTATAAAAGTTTTGTAGCAAATTTATTTTGACTATAAAACTACTTTTAAAAATATATAATCATTGACTTTTTATTATTTTTTTGATATCATTTATAAGTACCTTTTATAAGTACTTTTTTATTGGTAACAAAAATTTTATTAAGGATGTGATTTTTTATGAAAAAAATATTGCTAGGGTTATTAGCGGTATCGGCTGTTGCTTTTGCAGCAGAGGGAGACGTTACTCCCGCAAGTAAATTTACCACTTATTTTAAAGTCGGGATGGAAGTTGCTCCAACTTACACATCAGTAAGTGATCCTTTGGCTGGAGTTTTAAGTAATGGGCAAAGTGAAAGTATCGGATTTGCTCTTGA
Organism: Fusobacteriaceae bacterium; assembly: GCA_051647385.1. Classification (GTDB taxonomy): domain Bacteria; phylum Fusobacteriota; class Fusobacteriia; order Fusobacteriales; family Fusobacteriaceae; genus JAGNZR01. Next base: position 1,823 of record JBOFDW010000036.1, on the reverse strand, counting down.
TGGGCAAGTTACTTACAAAATTGGAAGCAAATTTGAAGCTGGATTAGGATTGGCTTATCAAAAACATGCTAAGCAAAAAGTTTATGAGCAAGTTGTGGATTCGTATCGTGAATGGGATGGAGATATTGAAAATGTAGAAGTCGATCATCAACAAGTTTACTATAATTCAATCCCTATCTATGCAATTGGTAAATTTAATTTCAAGACAAGTTCAGTTGGAATTACTCCGTACATTTTTGCTGACTTTGGATATTCTATAAATACAATTGCTAATAACGCTCAAGCAAGTGAAGACTTAACACACACTAGAACTCTACAGTCAGTTGATAATCAAAAAGTTGCTAATGGACTTTATTATGGTGCAGGTGCTGGAATAGATTATTATGATTTTATTTTGGAAGCTTCTTATCAAGTAAACACTGCTAAATATACTTACACTTATAATTATACAGACTCTTATGGAGAACGTGTAACTGGTACAGCAAAAACTGCTTCTTTAGATTATTCAAGAGCTCAAATTTCTCTTGGATATAAATTCAGCCTATAATTTTAATTAAAAGTTTATGGTAAATTTTAAATCTTAAATAATTACCTTTTATAAGTATTTTTTATTGGTAACAAAATTTTATCAAGGATGTGATTTTTATGAAAAAAATATTGCTAGGTTTATTGGCAGTATCAGCTGTTGCTTTTGCAGCAGAGGGAGATGTTGCTCCATCAAGCAAATTTACCACTTACTTGAAAATCGGAGCAGAAGTTGCTCCAACTTATACATCAGTAAGTGATCCTTTGGCTGGAGTTTTAAGTAGTGGGCAAAGTGAAAGTGTAGGTTTTTCTCTTGATGGGCAAGTTACTTACAAAATTGGAAGTAGATTTGAAGCTGGATTAGGATTGTCTTATCAAAAACATGCTAAGCAAGACGTTTATGAACAGACTACTGGAGCTTCATACTGGGAGGCTTTTGAATTACACCACCAACAAGTTTATTATAACTCAACTCCTATTTATGTAATTGGGAAATTAAACTTTAAGACAAGTTCAGTTGGAATTACTCCGTATATTTTTGCTGACTTTGGATATTCTATAAACTCTATTGCAAATCAAGCACAGGCTAGCGTTTCTAATACAAGAACTGACGGTGTAGTTGTTAATCAAAAAGTTTCTAACGGACTTTATTATGGTGCAGGTGCTGGAATAGAATTTTCTGATTTTACTTTCGAAGCTTCTTATCAAGTAAACACTGCTAAATATACTTACACTTACAATTATACTGACTCTTATGGAGTTCCTGTAACTGGTACACCAAAAGAAACTGCTTTAGATTATTCAAGAGCTCAAATTTCTCTTGGATATAAATTCAGCCTATAATTTTAATTAAAAGTTTATGGTGAATTTTAAATCTCAGATTAAATTTATATGAAAAGTTGGGAGACTAATTTTTTATTTAAATAAAAAATTTTACGTAAAAAGGGGGTGTACAATATGAAAAAATTATTAGTTATTCTAATGGTTGTGTTTGGAATTTCTTCTTATGCAGATTACTACGCATACGAAATGAAAGAGCAAAAAGCTGAAATGGTTATTTATGATACTTTATCTTTTATCCAAGATGGTAACAATCGTGTAGATATCTGGGATGTAAGTGTAGATTATCGTCCAAATGGAGCTGATGTTGAGATTGACATAGCTTCTAGTTCAAGAATTTCAAAACCAGCTCTTGATGCATATGCAAAAAAAGTTGCTAACGCTGTGAGAAAATCTTTTGGAAATAATTTTCCAGTTTATATTTCTATAGGTTATGATGATGCACCATTTGATGCTAG
>JBOFDW010000035.1:0-4702 GCA_051647385.1 Fusobacteriaceae bacterium | reverse complement strand
AAATTTAATATTATGTTCTAGATTTATTATGCCTCAAATTCATAACATGAAAAATCTCTTTGAAACATTGAGAAAAAAATACTGGTAAAATGAACTTTTTAGTGTATAATATAGGTATTAAGGAGATGATTAATATGTTTGACAATGAAGATAAAAAACAAGTGTTTGGAATAAAAATGACTATAGAGGCTGCAAAAAAATTACATTCTTATTTGGACGAAGAGTTTATGGAAAATTACGAGGAATTTTTGGCAACTGTAGAAGGAAGCGTAAAAGGTGATAATGAAGATTTTCAATATTATGAAGATATTCGTGAAATTTTAGAAGATTTCGTTTATGAACTTCAAAAAGAAATTAAGAAAAAGGAGAGATCAAGTTTCAGTTCAACAGGAAAAGAAGAGGATGAATGCCATGAGATAAAAAAGAAACTAGATAATTATTCTCAAGAAATTTTGAAAAAAATGATGGCAGTTGATAGAAGCATTATAGCGATAAATTTGTATAGATTATATTGGCACTTGCATAGCCTTTACAACAAATCTGGCGAAATAGTTTTTACCCAAAATTCTTTAGAAAATTTATTGGGACTTGATAGGCATAAACTTGAAAAATTTCTTGATAAACTTTCAAAAATAGAGGTCACAATAGGAAATAAAAAAGGAAAACTTATAACAGGATATGAATTTTTAAACAGTATGACAGTTAAAATAAATTATAACTTATATATTGTAAGTCCTCATGTTGCTGCGTTCAAAGACAAAAAATTCAAAATTGAAAATTTAGAAAAAATAAAAGCAATCATAAAATAATACTAATAAAAAAAATAAAAATTTATTTTAAAAGGCAGAGCCAGAAGCTTTTGAGAAGATCAAATGATTCTAGCTCACAAATTATTTTGGAAATTTTTTGGGAGGAATAATGATTCTAGCAATAGAAATTGGGAATACTCATGTTGTTACAGGTGTTTTCAATGGAAATGGTGAGATACTTCTAACATTTAGAGTTGCCTCAAATGAAAAAATGACAGAGGACGAATATTTTTCTTACCTTAGAAATATTTCTCTTTTTCATAAAGTAGATATAAAAGATGTTGAAGGCATAGTTGTTGCTTCAGTTGTTCCTGGACTTTTAAATATGTGCCGTTTGCTTTCTCAAAAATATTTTAATCAAAATCCAATTATTATAGATGGTTATTCAAAATATTCATTTAAATTTGCGGAGAATATTTTGAATTATCAAGAAGTTTTTGGCGCTGACAGAATAACAATTATAACGCAAGCATTAAAAGAATATGATAAAAAAAATATGATTCTAATAGATTTGGGCACAGCCACAAATTATGAAGTTTTAAAAGAAGGCGTTTATATCGGTGGTGGCATTTTACCAGGAATTGATATTTCAATTAATGCACTTTTTTCAAATACAGCAAAATTACCAAAAGTAAAATTTAGTAAACCAGACAGTGTTCTCGGGAAAAATACAGTTGAACAAATTCAGGCTGGGATTTTTTTTGGATATGCAGGTCAAATAAAATATATAATAAAAAAAATAAAAGAAAAACTAGAAGATCCTTTTATTATTGCAACTGGTGGATTAGGAAGAATTCTCTCTGCCGAGATAGAAGAAATTAATATTTACAATCCAGATCTTGGAATAAAAGGGCTCTATACACTTTATCATATGAATAAGGAGTAAATAAATGTCCAAAGTAATTGGAATTATTGTTGAATATAATCCTTTTCATAATGGACATAAATACCATTTGGAGCAGGCAAAAAAAAAATCTGATGATATTTTAGTTGCAGTAATGAGTGGGGATTTTGTTCAAAGGGGAGAACCAGCATTTATTGATAAATTGTCAAGAACAAAGATGGCTCTTGAAAACAGTGTTGATATTGTAGCAGAACTTCCAAGTTTTTATTCTGCACAAAGTGCTGAAATTTTTGCATTAGGTGCTGTAAAAATTTTAAAAAATTTTGGAGTAGATGAAATAGTTTTTGGTTCTGAATCTGGCGATTTAGAAAATATGGAGAAGATTGCAGAACTAGAAGAGAGTACTGAATTCAAAAAAGCTTTAAAAAGAGAATTAGATTTAGGTCAATCCTATCCACTATCTTTTTCTAATGCAAAAAAAAGCATGATGGATGATTTCGATATAAAATCAAATGATATTCTTGGAATAGAATACCTGAAAGCTATAAAAAAAAATCAAAATTCAAAAATCAAAGTTCGAGTAATAAAAAGAATAGAGGTTGGATATAATGATAATTATTTTAAAAACGGTATTGCAAGTGCAACTGGGATAAGACAAAAAATTTTTGAAACACAAAAAATAAATAATGTCAGAGAATATTTACCAGAAAATAGTTTCAATATTTTAAATAATATGGAAAGCTTTGCAAAACTTAAAGATTTTTATGAACTTATCAGATATCAAATTTTAAATAATTTTGATTCTCTAAAAAATATTCAAGATATTGAAGAGGGGATAGAAAATAGAATTTATAATTGTGCCAAGAAATTTTCAGAGTATGAAGAATTTTTTGAGGAATTGAAGACAAAGCGATATACTGTTGGTCGGCTGCAAAGAATTTTAATTCACATTTTGTTGGGACTTACAAAAGAAATAACTAAAGAAGTTAAGAAAGATATTCCATACATTAGAGTTCTTGGATTTAACAAAAAAGGACAAAAATATTTAAGAGAAATTTTATCAAATGAAAAGGAATTTATAGACAAAACAAAAATAATAACAAGTTTTAGAGGCATAAAAAAAATATTATCAGAAGAGGAAATAAAATTTTTTGAATATAATGAAAAAAATTCTATAATCTATAGGCTTGTAACAAATTATGAAGATCAAAAAAAACCTATAATTTTTGACTAACAAAAAGCTAATAGTAAATTATTAAAATAAAAATTGTTAAAAGGAGATTTATTTAAAATGATAAAAAATGTTGAAAATAATTTATCGCTTAGAACGAAATTATTTTATGGTATGGGTGTTGGATATGCGATAGTTGACCAAATTTTTGCTCAGTGGGTTTTATATTTTTATTTGCCTCCAGCAAGTTCAGGTCTTACACCTTTACTTTCTGCAAAATATTTGGGAATAGCATTTGGACTTTCGAGAATAGTTGATGTTGTCACAGATCCTGCGATGGGATTTATTTCTGACAAAACAAATTCAAGATTTGGAAGGAGGATTCCATATATTGCTTTAGGAGCAATTCCATTAGCATTAGCTACAATAGGATTTTTCTATCCAGTAAAAACAAATGAGTTTTCAACTTTTATTTATTTAACAGTTGTTGGAGCAATATTTTTCACTTTTTATACTGTTGTTGGGGGACCTTATAATTCTCTTATCCCAGATATTTCAAAAAATCAAGAAGACAGACTTTCTCTGTCAACTTGGCAATCTGTATTCAGATTATTTTACACTGCAATAGCTATGGTCTTGCCAGGATACCTTATAAAACTTTTTGGAAAAGGAGACACTCTAACAGGAATAAGAATGATGGTAATTTTTTTAAGCTGTATTTCAGTTGTTGGTGCATGCTTCACAATTTTTGGAGTAAACGAAAAAGCTCACTCATCAGCTGCAGCTTCAAAAACTAAATTTTTTGAAACAATTGGTATTTTATTTAAAAATAAAAGTTTTGTAAGTTATCTTTTTGGGCTTTTATTTTTTTTCGTAGGATTTAATACGCTGAGAGCCACAATGAATTATATAGTAGAAGATATTATGGGATTGGGAAAAGTAGCTATAACAATTGCATCAGGAGTTTTATTTGGAATGTCTGTATTGTTTTTTTACCCAACAACAAAAATTGCAAAAAAATTTGGATATAGAAAAGTTATGTTGTGTTGTTTGATTGCTTTAATATTTTTGTCTTTTGCTTTTTTCTTTTTAGGTAGAGGAATACCAACAATTTTTGGATTCGTAATTTTTGCCATTGCTGGAATTCCAGTTGCAGGAGCAGCATTTATTTTTCCACCTGCAATGCTCAGTGATATTGGAACAAAAATAAGTAGTGAAATAGGTTCAAGAATAGAAGGAGTTTGCTTCGGGATACAAGGATTTTTTCTGAAGATGGCATTTTTGATTTCTATTGTCGTTCTTCCAGCAATACTTTCCATGGGGACTCAAGCTGTTACAAAATATGGAATTTATATGACTTCAATTTTTTCAGCTGTAGCATTTGCGATATCATTTATTTTTTATTACACTTATAAGGAGTAACTCTATATGGTTGGAGTTATATTTATAACTCTGATACTTATTGGGGTCACAGGAATTATTTTTCAGAGGAGTAAAATCCTTCTGTTTATAGTCCCTGTGATTTTTTTATTGAGATTTTTTATGGCAACATCAGATATAAATTTTTCTGTTGGAGATAAAGTTAAAATTAGTACAAGAATTTATGAAGGAAAAGGAGAAATAGAAAAATATTTAAATAAAAATCCTCGTCAAAAAAGTTATGTGTTAATCCCTATGACAGAGGATGGATATTATGAAGTCTCTGGAACAATATCAAAAATTTATGATAAAAAATATTTTAAAGAGTATGAAATTTCTGAAATAGAAAAAATTTCAAAAATAGAAAAAAATTTGCCAGAAAAATTATTGGAGGCACGAGCAGATAAAATTTTAAAAAATTCTTCTTATGCACAAAAAAATCTTTTCAAAGGTGTTGTA
>JBOFDW010000034.1:0-2806 GCA_051647385.1 Fusobacteriaceae bacterium | reverse complement strand
TTATAGCAAATTTTTAAATTTAATGTAATTAAAAAATTTTTTCTCTCTTGGAAAAAATACAACCACAAAAATCTTGGCGATAAAGATTTTTTTCTTTGGAAATTTCTATGCTCCGAAGATATCTGGATTTTTTTTTGAAATCTGCATATAAAAATTTCACGGCAAATTTTTCCTCTAAAGCTTTTCCTATCTCGTTTATTTTATCAGAATTTTTTAGTGGACTGATACTTAATACAGTGGAAAAAAATTCAAAGTTTTTTTCTTTGGCAAAACTGGCTGTATTTTCTAAGCGAATTTTGTAGCATGTGTAACATCTTGCTCCACCCTCTGGAATATTTTCCATTCCAGAAACTTTTTCAAAAAAATCTTTCTTAGGAGAATAGTCACCGCAAATAAATTTTACAGGCAAATTATTTTGCTCTATATATTTAATGTGCTCAAGTTTTCTTTTCTCGTATTCCAACTCTTCGGTAATATTTGGATTATAAAAAAATATTGTGATATCAAAAAAATTCGCAAGATATTCCATGATAGCACATGAGCAAGGAGCACAGCAAGAATGCAAAAGTAGCGTAGGTTTTTTGTTCTCGCTTTTAATGCTACTAATAATTTTTCCCATAATATTTTCGTAATTTATTTTTTGACTCATAATTTTTTCTCCAGTAAAATAATTAGCAAAATAAAATAATAATTACTAGGATTATATCATGAAATTTAATTTTTGAGTTTAAAATTAAAAAGAGAAGATTATTATAAATCCTCTCTTAAAATTTATTTGCTAAAACTTAGGCTCTTTTATAAATCTATATCCGTGACCTTGTAAAGTTGCGATGTGAGCATTGAATTTTCCAAGTTTTCTTTTTATATATACGATGTGATAATCTACTGTTCGCTCATTGATATCGCTAAAATTTTCCCATACTTCATCTATAATTTGACTTCGAGATAAAACTTGAGTGTGATTTTCCATCAAGACTTCAAAAACTTTAAATTCTTTACAAGAAAAATCTATGAGCAAATTATTTGCGTGAACTTCTTTGGAAAGTTTATTTAATTTTATTTCGCCAAAAGTTATAGTTTCTTTTTCTTTTAAAATATATTTCCGACAAGTTGCCGCCAACATTTTTCTACTAAATGGAAGTAGTAAAAATAAATTACCGCCAGCTTCATATCCCTTTGTTATAAATTCTTCGTCATTATTTTCAGAGTAAAAAATTATAGGTAAGTTGGAAATTTTTCTAATATTTTTTATGAGGCGAATAGTATCAAGTGGGTTTTCAGCCATCATTAAAAGACAGAGTGAATAATTTCCAACAATTCCAAGCGCCAACTTATCAAGAATTTCTTTTTCTTGTTCAAAATAAAATAACTCTGCACCACTGTGAATACATTTCACAACATTGGCAATATCTTTTTTCTTTGCCAAATCAGCACCAAATACTAAAATCAATTAAATCTCCTCAGTAAAAATTTTATTTGGTACATGTCATTGTAGTTTATTTTATCTTTAATAGCAAGGAAATCTTTCTTAATGTTTTCTAATTTCATCAAAATTGTATATATAATATAAGAAAAGAATTTTCAGAATAAAATATTTCTTGGCTTTTATATGTGTTAAATTTCATGAAGTGCTATTTTTATGTAATAAAAAATGTTAAAGATAACTTATTAGCCACAAAAAAATTCCAACATGCGTATTTCTAGAAGAACAATAAAAATTAATTCTATTTGAACTGCTACTAGCCAATAAAAAATATCAACAAATTTTTGTCGACCTATTTTCCGTGCTTAGGTGTACTTATGACAATAAACTTTTGAATCAAGGTAGCGTTACTGACAAATTAAAGGAGTTCAAACTTTGTGCTCCAATAATTATCTCGGGCGAGACTGAACTTTCAGACGTGAGCCTTAAGAACAGAATCATACCAGTAAGGCTCTCCAAGAATAATAAAGCTGAACTTGAAATTTATGAGAAATTTAAAAATACAGATATTTTGTATAAATTTGGTCAAGAGATTTTGTCAGCTAGACTCAAGAAAAAAGTTAACATCACTTTACAAGATACTCGAATAATCGCACCTAAAGTTAAAGACGACAGGCAACTTTATAATTGTAAATGCATTGTGCAAGGATTTTTAGCAATGAAAAATCTAATAAATTGCACACCAGAGCTTGAGCAAGAATTTTATTCCTACTTGGACGATATGTTCAGCAATGAGTACACACCTGAGAAGAACTTTCGGGCGTTGCTCAGCTTGGTGGTTGAGAGTGGCGAGTATCTGGACAACTTTTATATCAATGACCAACGCGGTCACTACTCAAATTTCTCGACTTTGTACAAAGCTATTGTTTTAGAACATGAACGAACCAACTCCACACTTGAACTTTTGGACATGGCAACTTTGAAGAAGCAACTGAGAGAGCGCGATTTTATTGCTGTAACTGGAATCAAAAGATTTGGAATAAAGATTATAGCAAGCTCATGCACGCACAAATTTTAAAAAAAAATAATGATATTATTTCACAGTCAACATTAGAACTGAATTTTAATAAAGACTAATTTTTTACTGGTATTTTTTCATGAAGAGAAATATTTTGTAAGATTTTTTAGTTTTTTTGTAAGGTTTTTGTAATGAAAATTTATGTTGGTATTACTCAATTGTAAGGTTGTAAGGAAAAATTTATAGTGTAGACCGCCCACATTATTTTTTGCCATATTATTTTATGGCTGAAAATTTTTTTAAAGGGGGTATATGAATTGAAAAAACGCTATATTCCCTTACAAACCTTTTAATATGGTGGCTTG
>JBOFDW010000033.1:0-2964 GCA_051647385.1 Fusobacteriaceae bacterium | reverse complement strand
CATAACATATATTTGGGTTGGAAATAGATGGGAATACCTATCAACAATAATTGATTTGTATAGCAGAAAAGTTTTGGCAAATATTTTAGGAAGTAAGATGGATTCAAAATTGGTGGAAGACACATTTAAATTAGCTCACAAAAGAAGAAGCCCAGAGAAAGGACTTATTTTTCATAGTGATAAAGGTTCTCAATATAGAAGTAAAAATTTCAAAAAACTTTTGAAAGATAGCGGAGTTATTCAATCGATGTGTGGGAAAGGTAACTGCTATGAAAATGCCGCAATGGAATCTTTTCATGCAACCCTCAAATTAGAAATGGTTTATGTGAAAAAGATAAGAGATAGAGAAACGATGAGATTGGAATTATTTAAATTTATAGATGGATTTTATAATAGAAAAAGATTGCATAGTTCTTTAGGTTCTATTTCACCTGAAGAATTTGAGCAAAATTAAAAAATTAAAAACAAAAAACTGAAAGATAAAGTTTGTAACTTTTATTGACATAAGACCAGATTTCTTAAAAGCAAAAAAATCTTCAGTAACTTATAAAAGTCACTGAAGATTTTTATTTGAAATTTTTTATGTATTTTAATAATTATAGATGCCTCTCAGCAAGTCGAACTTTTAGCAGAGCTTCTTCCAATGCTTTTTGAGTTAGTAGAAGTTCTTTGTCTTCTTGCGATTTTTTGAGTTTAGCCTCAGCTAGTTCTGCTTCTTTTCTTTCTCTTTCTATATCAATATCAGCAGAGTGCATTGCCTCATCTGCTAAAATTGTCATAACATTTTTTTTAGAGATTTCAAGGAATCCACCAGAGACAAAATAAAAATCTTCTTTGCCATCAGCGTCACGAATTTTCATTTCACCCATAGTAAGTTCTGCAACAAAGGGAGAGTGATTGGCAAGAATTCCCATATCACCTTCAACAGTTCGTAGCATTACAAATTCTGCCTCCATGTCCAACAAAACTTTTCTCGAGGTCACAACTTTTAAATTAAATGTAGCCATGATTACTCAGCCCCTTTTGTAAGCTCCTTAGCTTTCGCTATTGCTTCCTCAATAGTTCCAACATAAAGGAAAGCTTGCTCTGGCAAATCATCGTGCTTACCTTGAAGAATTTCTTGGAAGCCACGAATAGTTTCTTTAACAGGAACATATTTTCCATCCATTCCAGTAAACTGTGAAGCTACTGTAAACGGTTGAGAGAAAAATCTTTCTATCTTTCTTGCACGAGCAACAATAAGTTTATCCTCATCAGAAAGTTCGTCCATACCAAGTATTGCAATAATATCTTGAAGCTCTTGATATCTTTGAAGAACTGCTTGAACTTCTCGAGCCACGTCATAATGTTCTTGCCCGATAACAAGTGGGTCAAGAGCTTTTGAACTTGAGTCAAGAGGATCAACTGCAGGATAAATTCCTAGAGAAGATATTCTTCTTGATAAAACTGTCGTCGCATCCAAATGTGAAAACGTTGTTGCTGGTGCTGGGTCAGTCAAATCATCTGCTGGTACATAAACTGCCTGAACAGAAGTTATCGAACCATTTTTTGTAGTCGTTATACGTTCTTGAAGTTTTCCCATTTCTGTCGCAAGGTTTGGTTGGTATCCAACTGCTGACGGTGTACGTCCAAGCAGAGCAGAAACTTCCGAACCAGCTTGTGTAAATCTGAAAATATTATCAATGAACAATAGAACGTCTTGTCCTTCTTTGTCTCTAAAATTTTCTGCAACAGTTAGAGCTGTTAGTCCAACTCGAAGTCTCGCACCAGGAGGCTCGTTCATCTGACCGTAAATAAGAGCAGTCTTAGAAATAACTCCTGACTCTTTCATCTCATTGTAAAGATCTCGACCTTCTCTCGTTCGCTCTCCAACTCCGGCAAAAACTGAAAGTCCACCGTGACCTTGAGCAATATTATTTATGAGCTCCATTATAAGAACTGTCTTTCCTACTCCAGCTCCTCCAAAGAGTCCAATTTTTCCACCCTTAATATAAGGCGTGAGCAAATCGATAACTTTTATTCCTGTCTCAAATATTTCAACATCTGTTCCTTGTTCCTCAAACTTTGGAGCATCTCTGTGAATTGGCAAAAATTCTTTTGTGTCAATTGGACCAGCTTCATCAACTGGATTTCCAAGCACGTTCATAATTCTACCAAGGACAGCTTTTCCAACTGGAACAGTTATCGGTGCACCTGTATCAATAACTTCCATTCCTCGTTGCAAACCTTCAGTGGCATCCATAGCGACTGCTCTTACAATATCGTTCCCAAGATGTTGCTGTACTTCGAGGACAAGTTTTTTCTTGTCGCCCAAATCAATATCAAGGGCATTGTATATAGCAGGAAGATTATCTTCGCTAAAAGCCACGTCCACAACAGGACCTATAACTTGTATCAGAGTTCCTTTGTTAACCACGTATATTTCTCCTCCTTCATGTTTCTCTTATTTCATCGCTGAAGCTCCGCCAACAATCTCAGAAATTTCTTGAGTGATAGCAGCCTGACGCTCTCTGTTATATTGCAAGTTAAGAGCCTTAATCATTTCTTCAGCATTATCTGTTGCATTTTTCATAGCATTTTTTCTAGCACTATGTTCACTGGCAGTGTTATTTAAAAGTGCCTGAAAAATTATTATGTTCAAATATTTTGGCAAAAGAGTTGAAAGAACTTTGTTTGCCGTTGGCTCAAAAATATAATTTATATTTTCTTCAGATTCTATTCTTGGTATTGGAATAATTTTTTCAGCTCGAAGCTCATAGTTTATAGCCGATATAAAATGGTTATAAATCATATAAACTTCGTCAAAAATATCTGTGTAAAAATATTCTACTATATTTTCGCTAATTTCTTTTGCCTTGTCAAACATAAGTTCAGGACTAAGCTGACTGTAAATAGATTTCACATCATAATTTCTCTTGAGCGAATAATCTTTAACTTTTTTTCCAACAGCAATTATTGAGATTT
>JBOFDW010000032.1:0-5697 GCA_051647385.1 Fusobacteriaceae bacterium | reverse complement strand
ATATATAGAGAAGAAAATTTAGAGTAAAAAAATTCTAGTCTGGAGATAAAAAAATGTCAATGACAAAAATCAACTGGTATCCAGGGCATATGAAAAAAACTAAAGAGATGATTCAAGAAAATATGGAGCTAGTGGATGTGGTTTTGGAAATTATTGACGCAAGAATTCCTCTCTCAAGTAAAAATCCTGACATAGTAAAATTTGCCAAAAATAAAAAGAGAATTTTGCTTATAAATAAATCTGACTTAGTAGAAAATATAGAGTTAAAATATTGGACGAATTATTTCAAGGAAAATCATTTGGCAGATGAAGTTTTGGACATAAGTGCTGAGACAGGTGTTAATGTAAAAAAACTTTTTGATCTTATAGAAAAAGTTACGAAAGAAAAGAAGGATAAACTTTTGTCTCGAGGTCTGAAAAGTGTATCAATAAGACTTATGGTAGCTGGCATTCCAAACGTTGGAAAATCTCGCCTAATAAATAGAATAGTAGGGAAAAGTAGTACAGGAGTTGGAAACAAGCCAGGCTTCACAAAGGGGAAACAGTGGGTCAGAATAAAAGATGGTCTAGAACTTTTAGACACTCCTGGAATTCTTTGGCCAAAGTTTGAGGACGAAGAAGTTGGATTTAACCTCGCCATAGCGGGAGCAATAAAAGATGAAATATTACCAGTTGAAGATGTGGCGTGCAAGTTGATTTTTAAGATGAGAAAATATGGTATGTGGGAAGTTTTGAAGAAGAGATATAAAATATTGGATGAAGATTATAGCGACAACGAAAGAATAATTTTGGAGAGAATTGCAGAGCGATGTGGAATGTTGCAGAAGGGAAATACTCTGAATATTTTGCAGGCAGCTTATGCAGTGCTTCGAGATTATAGAAGTTGTAGACTTGGGAAATTTGGAATAAACCGAGATTAAAAAAGGAGAGATTTAATTATGAGAAGTTTGCATTTAGATCTTAACAAAGTTGAGGAGAAAGTTTTAAAGTTTGTGAAAGAGGAAGTTAAAAAAGCTGGTGTGTCAAAAGTTGTGCTCGGACTTTCTGGTGGGATAGATTCTGGTCTAGTTGCATACATTGCTGCAAAAGCTTTGGGAGCTGAAAATGTTTTTGGGATTATGTTGCCATACAAATCTTCGAGCAAAGAAAGTATTGAGCATGGTGAACTTGTAGCAAATAAAATTGGTATTAAGACAAAAATAATTGAGATAACTCATATGGTTGAACCATATTTTAACATGGAGCCAGACATGTCAAACTTGAGAAAGGGTAACAAGATGGCTAGAGAGAGAATGTCTGTACTATTTGATTATTCGGCAAAAGAAAAAGCAATCGTGATTGGTACATCAAATAAAACTGAAATATATTTGGGCTACGGTACTTTGTATGGTGATACTGCTTGTGGGATAAATCCAATTGGAAATTTATATAAGACGAATGTTTGGGCACTGGCAAAACATTTGGGAGTTCCACCAGAATTAATTGAGAAGCGTCCGACTGCTGACCTTTGGGAAGGACAAACGGACGAAGATGATCTTGGCTTCACTTATTTAGAAGCGGATAAAATTTTGTATGAGTTGGTTGATGAAAAAAGTACGGAAGAAGAAGTTGTTTCAAAAGGATTTAAGAGAGAAACGGTTGAGGAAATTTCCAATAGAATAAAAAATAGTGCTTATAAAAGACGGCTACCACTTATTGCAGAAATAAAATAAATGCAAATATTTTGTTTCAAATAAAAAAATTCACAGTAAATAAGAATTTTACTGTGAATTTTTTTTAATACAGAACTTCCCACAAAAAAAGTCCGTTTGGCGGAGCAACTTTTTTTAGAAACTCTTGGTCAAGATTTGACAACATTTCTAAAAAAGTATTTGCAGGTTTTTTCTCAAAATAAATATCCAGTGCAGTTCCAATAATAATTCTGACCTGAGATTTCAGGAAAGCATTTCCTCGAATTTCTATTCCAAAGTTTTCTGAAGTTTCAAAGCTTGAAATCTCAAAAATTTCCCGAACTTGGTGTTGGCTAGTACAATTTGATAGCCTAAAATTTCCGAAGTCATGTCGACCAACAAGTACTTGCATAATTTCTGCAAGCTTTTTTATATCAACTTCTCTTGGCAAAAAAGTTGCAAAGCGATTTTTAAATGGATTTTGTTCTTGGGAAAAAAAATATCTGTAAATTCTTTGCTTGGTATTGAATCTTGCGCTAAAATGATCCGAGACTTCCTCAATATTTTTTATCACGATATCTATTGGCAGAGACTCGTTCAAAATTTTCAGCAAAGTTTCAGCTGGTATTTTTGACCGAGTAAAAAAATTGGAGACTTGACTATTGGAATGAACTCCCTTGTCTGTTCGACCAGCAGAAACCAAATTGATTGGCTCATCCACGTAAGTCATAATAGTTTTTTCGATGACACCTTGAACAGTCCGAGTATTTTTTTGACGCTGAAATCCAAAAAAATCTGTTCCATCATACATATAAGTTATTTTAAAATTTTTCATTCTTAATTTACCTGCTCCCAATTTTTTTGATACAAATATTTTATCACGTTATTCAAAAGTATGAGAGAGAATTTTCGTTTGGTAAATAAAAAATTATTGTAATGACTAATAAATTTTGTTATAATAAAAAAGATTTTAAAAATTTTTATGTTAGGAGAAAAAATTGGAATTTAAAATAGTCACAGGTCAAGATGAAAAAATTATAGAAAAATTAGTTGAGATAGAAGAGGAAGTTTTTGGAAAAAGTGGTGGAGCTGATAACTGGCTCTTAAAATTTTTTTCCAGATATGGAAAACTTTTTGTTTTGATTGATGGAGATGAAATAATTTCTGTTGCAGAGTTTATGCAAATTTTTGGAAAGGACGAAGTTTTTCTCTATGGATTTTTAACAGTGCCAAAATTTCGTAACAAAGGTTTTGCTGAAAAAATTCTAGAGCTTTCTGAAAAAAAATTAAAAGAATTTTGTGTGAATAAAATTTTACTGACAGTAGACCCACAAAATATTTCAGGCATAAATTTTTATAAAAAGTTTGGATATGAAATTTTAGAGCTACAAAAAAATGAGTATGGAGAAAAAATTGATAGATATTTAATGAGAAAAAAATTATAATATTTGACAAAATATAAAAAAAGAAGTATTATTTTATAGAGATTGAAATGATTATAAATTTGAAAATGGAGACTACAAAATGTTGAAGGAAAATACTGCACAATATTTAAAAGGTAATGGAATCAAGCCATCGTACCAGAGGATAAGAGTTTTTGATTATTTATTTAATAATAAAATTCATCCAACTGTTGACACAATTTATAAGGCTTTGCTACCAGAAATTCCTACACTTTCAAAAACAACTGTTTATAATACACTTGATTTATTTGTAGAAAATAAAGTTGTAAGTCAGATAGTTATAGAGGAATATGAAACTAGATATGATGCAGACACTTCTATTCACGGACATTTTAAATGTACTTCTTGCGGAAAAATTTATGACATTCCAATTGACCCAGAAATTTTAAGCGTTAAGGCACTGAATAATTTTCGAGTAAAGGAACAGCACATTTATTTTAAAGGAACTTGCCAAAACTGTAATAATTAATTTTAGGAGGTAAGAATGAAAAAATTGGAAATCTTCAAAAAAGAAAACGGGGATCTGCTAGTTGAGGTTATTGCTGGAAGTATTTTCGGTGATAAGATAGACGGGTTTGATCGAGTTGAAGAGAAAACGCAAGATGCTGCGACAGAAAAACATGTTCCTTTTGTTGAAGAGCATGAGGATGTTTATAGTGTAAGAATTGGAAAAGACGCTGCTCACCCAATGACGGATGAGCATTACATCCAGTTTATAGAAATTTTAGTTGACGATGAGAGGTTATACAGACAATATTTAAAAGCAGGAGATAAGCCAGAGGCTTATTTCAAAGTTGAGAAGGGGAAAAAAGTTGTCGCAAGAGAACATTGTAATCTTCATGGACTTTGGAGAAACTAATAAGTTTGTATAAAATAATTTTTTTAAGATTGAGGAGGTAAGAATTATGAAATGGTTATGTCCACCTTGTGGTTACATATATGACGAAGTTGCTGGAGATCCAGATTCAGGAATAGCACCAGGAACAAAGTTTGAAGATATTCCAGACGATTGGGCTTGTCCTGTTTGTGGTTTAGAAAAAGCTGTCTTCGAAAAAATAGAAGAATAAAATTTCATAAAAAGTAAAATATCAAATTAAATTCTTTGTATAAAAAAAAGTCAGAAAATTTATAAAAATTTTCTGACTTTTTTTAGTGTTTTTTTCAAGAACGTGTTATAATTTGGTAATAAAATATATATTTTGAATTGGAGCTGCTGAATGAAATCAAGTAAAATTTTTGAGAATTATGCTCGAAAAAAAATAGAAAAAATTTATCCTGAGCTTATAGATTATATATCGAAAATTTTTGATACATCTTTTTTAAAAGTTTCAGAAAAATTATCGTATTTAAAAAATCCATACGTTAATTCTTTTCGTGATGGAAAACTTTTGAGATCCGTTCTTGTTTGCCTTGGGTATGAAATGTTTGCGAAAAATTTTGAAAAAGAAGAGAGAAATAAAAAGGAGAAAGAAGTTAGCGGAATTTTTTTTCCTAGTATAGCTTATGAAGTTTTTCAGACATCAATTCTTTTCCACGACGATATAATAGACAACGGTGAAATGCGTAGAGGGAAAAAAACCATCCACAAAATTTTGGAAAAAATTTATTCAGAAGAAAGAGAAAAAAAGTTGGAGGAAAGTGTTCATAAATCTAAAGCAATAACTATTTGTCTCGGGGATTATGGATTAGTATTGACAACTAACTTGATATTAAACTCAAAATTTGATGATGCAATAAAAATTAAAGCTCTAAAAAGATTTTGCAAAGATTTAAACGACACAGTTATGGGCGAGATTTTTGATATAGAACTTTCAGAGCCTTTAATTTCTGAAAAAATTACAGAAGAAGAAATTTTTAAGTTGGCATATTATAAGACGTCAAAATATACCATAAGTGGACCGCTTTGCTTTGGGGCAATTTTTGGTGGAGCGGAAGAAAATATATTGAAAATTTTATCTGATTTTGGAGATAATATTGGAATATCATTTCAGATTCATGATGATATCATGGGAATTTTTGGAGAGAGAACTGGAAAGACAAAAAATTCTGACATAAAAGAAGGTAAGATGACTATTCTTTTTTATCATGCGTTTAAAAATTCAGACGAAAAAAACAAAAAAATTCTTCTTGAACTTTATGGCAAAAAAAATATTTCAGAAAAAGAAGTTAATATTATAAAAAATATTTTCGAAAAAACTGGTTCACTGGAATATGCAACTCAATCTCAAAATAAATATAGGGATAAAGCTCTAAAATTTCTTGAAGATCTAAATAACGAACCGAGTATAAAAGAGAGTATGAAAAATATATTGCAAGATTTTTCTAGATATGTGACAAGACAGTAGAGAGAAAAAATTTTTGAGATAAATAATTTGGACTGAATAATTTAGGCTTAATGTTTTAGATTAAGAGATCAAAAATTTCTTGATCTTTTTTTATTGTATGTGAAAATTATACGTACTGTCAAAAAGTTAGCGGTTGTCTAAAAATATAAATCATGATATAATTTTGTGCCGTGAAAATTTTATGAAAATTTATGGCGTGTTTGTGGTGAACCGTGTCAG
>JBOFDW010000031.1:0-9507 GCA_051647385.1 Fusobacteriaceae bacterium | reverse complement strand
AGCATTGGTGGTCTCTGATTTTGGAGAGGTCTAAAAACTCGTCGTAAAACTTCCTGCGTAAGAAGTGCGAGTCCCACTTGGGTTAGGGAAAGTGGGTTCATTTTTTTGGAAAATGATTTTTAGATTTCTTCTTTGCTGTCTTAAATAAATAAAATTATTTTTGACAGCCTAGGAGAGAAAACTTTTTTTCAAACATTAAACATCAAACATTTGAACACATCTATCAATCTTTAAATTTTATATATATTAAGAAACAAGATCGATTGATCTGTTTAAATGTTCACATGTTAATTCTTTATAGAATTTAGTTTTTAAAATGGTGGAGAACTATTCTAAAACTTTTAAAAAAATAAATAATAAAATAAAAAATTTTAAAATAAATAAATATTTTAGAAATAAAAAATCCGAGAAATTTTTTCTCGGATTTTTTAAGTTTTTATTTTAATTTTTCTTTCATAAGTTTATCCACGGATTCTGGATTTGCTTTTCCAGCAGAAAGTTTCATAACTTGACCAATGAGTCCTTTTATAACTCTCGGCTTTTTTCCTTCATCGGCAATTTTATAATCCTCAACCATTTTAGGATTTGATTTTATAACTTCGTCCACTAATTTTTCTATTTCAGAATTATCGGCAACTTGCAACATTCCATGTGACTCAACAATTTGGTTTGGAGATAAATTTTCTTTATCATCAAGAATAATTTCAAAAACTTCTTTTGCAATTTTATTTGAAATTTTTCCAGCGTCAATAAGTTTTATAATTTCCGCCAAATATTCTTCAGAAATTTTTAATTCTTCAATGGAAATATTTTTATCTTTTAAAGTTCTCAAAACTTCACTCATAATCCAGTTCGCAGAAAGTTTAGAATTATTTGAAATCTTCGCAACTTTTTCAAAATATTCTGCCAGCTCCATATTATCACAAAGAATATTTATATAACTTTCTGAAAGTTCATATTCACTTGCAAATCTTTTTGATTTTTCATCCTTCATTTCTGGCATCGTAGCTTTTACTTTTTCAATCCGCTCGTTTGTAATAATAAGTTTTGGTAAATCTGGCTCAGGAAAATATCTGTAATCCATCGCCTCTTCTTTGCTTCTCATAAGTCGAGTCACTTGTGCAACTTCATCCCAAAGTCTAGTTTCTTGAAAAATTTTCCCACCGTTTTCTATTTCATTTATCTGACGACCAATTTCAAAATCAATTGCTTTTGCAACCGCCTTAAAAGAATTCAAATTTTTTACTTCAACTCGAGTTCCAAAAGTTTTTGAACCTTTTTCCATCACAGAAATATTTGCGTCACATCTGAGCGAACCAAGTTCCATTGACACGTCAGAAATTTTTGTATATTTCAAAATACTTTTGAGTGCGTTTAAATATCCGTAAGCCTCTTCAGAATTTCTAATATCAGGTTCAGAAATAATTTCCACTAACGGAATTGAAGCACGATTAAAATTTATATAACTTTCATTTGCCCCGTGAATATTTTTTGCAGCATCTTCTTCAATTTGAATTCTTGTGATTCCAACTTTTACATTTCGCCCAGAATTAATCGTGAAATTAATTTGACCTTTTTCACAATATGGAGTTTCAAATTGTGTAATCTGATAATTTTTTGGAGTGTCAGGATAAAAATAATTTTTCCTATCGAATCCACTTTCATTATTTATTTTACAATTTAAAGCTAGCGCAGCTTTTATCGCAAAGTCCACAACTTTTTCGTTGAGTCTTGGCAATGCTCCAGGATGTCCAAGACAAATCGGACACGTATGAGTATTTGGAATTGAAAAATCATAATCCGCCGAACATCCACACCAAACTTTTGTCCCAGTTTTTAATTGCAAATGCACTTCCAGTCCTATAACAGATTCCCATTGTTTCATTTACAGAACCTCCTTGACTGGAAATATTCCACAAATTTTTTCAATCGCACTTCCAATTTTAAATAAATTTCCCTCATCAAAATGTTTTCCGATAATTTGAACTCCGACTGGTAAATTTTTCACAAGTCCAGCTGGTACAGACATTGCAGGAAGTCCAGCCATATTTGCTGGTATCGTAAAAATATCTTCCATATAAAGTTCGATTGCAGTTTTTGGATCAGAAAGTTTAAACGCAGGCGTCGGAGAAACTGGTCCTAAAATTACATCTACTTTTTCAAATGCTTTATCAAAATCATTTTTTATTAATCGTCTAACTTTTTGTGCCTTTTTAAAATACGCGTCAAAAAATCCTGCACTTAAACAGTAAGTCCCAATCATAATTCTTTTTTTAACTTCTTCCCCAAATCCTTCGCTTCGAGATTTCACATAAAGCTCATCAATATTTTTTGGATTTTCAGTTTTGTGACCAAAACGTATTCCATCAAATCTCGCCAAATTTGAAGAAGCTTCTGCTGGAGCCAAAATATAATAAACCGAAACAGAATATTTTATATTTGGAAGAGAAATTTCAATAATTTCTGCTCCTTTATTTTTTAATTTTTCCGCAACATCTAAAGTTATTTTTTTTATATCTGAATCTAATTCATCTATGAAAAATTCTTTTGGAATTCCAATTTTCATTCCCCTAATATCTTTATCCAAAAAAGAAAGATAATTTGGAACTGGATTATCAGAGCAAGTAGAATCAAATTCATCTGCTCCAGAAATTGTTTCCAAACAAAGTGCAACGTCTTTTACATTTTTTCCAAAAGGTCCAATCTGATCCAGAGATGAAGCAAAAGCCATGAGTCCATAACGAGATACTCGACCGTAAGTTGGTTTTAATCCGACCACTCCACAAAAAGAAGCTGGCTGTCTTATACTTCCTCCAGTATCAGAACCCAAACTTAAAAAAGTTTGTCCACAAGAAACAGAAGTTGCCGCTCCTCCGCTACTTCCACCAGAAACTCTTTCCAAATCCCACGGATTTTTTGTTGGATGATAACAAGAAGTTTTTGTGGACGATCCCATTGCAAATTCGTCCATATTTGTTCTTCCAATAATTATTGCGTCTGCATCTTTTAATTTTTTTACAACTGTTGAATCATAAACACCAACATATCCTTCCAAAATTTTTGAACAAGAAGTTGTGACGTCATCTATTCCAACCATATTATCTTTTAAACAAATTGGAACTCCTGCCAATGCTCCAACTTTTTCTCCACGCGAAATTTTTTTATCCAATTTTTTTGCTTCATTTATTGCTTGCTCTTTTCTCAAATGTACAAAGCTTCCAATTTTAGAATCTGTATTTTCTATTCTGTCAAATATAATTTTCACAACTTCTTCGGCTGATATTTCTTTTTTGATTATTTTTTCTCTAAGTTCGTATGCGGTGAGTTTTAATATTTCGTTCACGATTACTCCTCACCTCCAACTATTTTTGGAACAACTAACATTCCATCGGCTTTTAACGGAAAGTTTTTTGTCGCTTCATCTTGCGTCAAAGATTTTTTGGGAATATCACTTCTGAAATTTTTTATTTCAGTATTCATTTGAGTTAGTGGCTCAATATTTTCTACGTTGGCAGAATTTAATTCTTCCAAATATTTAAAAATATCATTCAAATCTTTTTGATATTTTTCTATTTCATTTTCTTTTATTTCAAGTTTCGCAAGTTTACCTATCTTGATAATTTCTTCTCTTGTGAGCGACATTTTTTTTATCCTCCTAGCGAATATAAATAATCTATTTCTTTTATTGTAAGCTTTCTATATTTTCCAATTGGCAAATCTCCAAGCTCTATGTCCCCGATTTTTTCCCTTTTTAATTTCATAACTCTATGACCAATATGCTGAATCATTTTTCTAATCTGACGATTTTTTCCCTCTCGAATAGAAATTTTCAAAACGGTTTGATTTTTTGTCCTGTTTATAACTTCTACTTTTGCTGGCAAAGTTTTAAAATCTTCAAGTTGAATTCCTGTTTCTAATTTCTCTATATTTTCGTCTGAAACAGTTCCCATAATTTCAGCAATATATTCTTTGAAAATTTCTTGACTTGGATGTGTGATTTTATTACAAAGTTCGCCGTCATTTGTCAGAATAATTGCTCCACTAGTTTCATAATCTAATCTGCCAACCGTAAAAATTCTTTCTTCACATGGAATCAAATCTATTACCGTTTTTCTATCTCTATCGTCTTTTGATGTGCTTAAAATTTTTTCTGGTTTATTAAGTAAAAAATAAACTCTCTCAATTTTTTTCTCTTGAGATAAGTTTATTTTTTTTCCTTCTATTTCTATTTTATCTTGTGAAGAAATTTTATCTCCAGCCAACGCAACTTTTCCATTTACTTTTATTAAACCTACGTCAACAAGACGATCTATTTCTCTCCTAGAAGCAATACCAAGACTAGCAAGATATTTATTTATTCTTATTTTCTCCATCGCTTCCTCTCATCATTTCATAATTTGGCAAGTCTTCAACTTTATCAATATTTAGATATGCCAAAAAATTTGAAGTTACTTCGTAAAGATTCGGTCTACCTGGTCCATCTTTTCTTCCACAAACTCTTATAAATTTTCTTTCTTCAAGAGTTTGGATAAGTCTGTCGCAAGAAACTCCTCTTATTTGTTCTATTATACTTTTTGTTACGGGCTGTTTATAAGCAATTATTGAAACTGTCTCAAGGGCAGCATCCGATATTTTTCTAGGTTTTGTGTCATGCTCATAAAAATTTGTAATTGCAGCACCACATCTTGGATTTGTAATAAAATACGCCATCTCATCTACAAACTCAAGATTAAGTCCTGTATTTTTTTTATCTTCTTTAATTTCATTTAATATATTTACCATTTCTATTACGTTCATCGAAAATGCTTTTGCCAAATCTTTTATTTTTACCCCATCACCACCGATAAAAATAATGGCTTCAAGTTCTTCTTTTATCCCCATAACATCTCCTAATATTAATATTCTGGGTCAGATGAAATTAAAACTCTCTTATAAGTATTGAAATCATCTAAAACTTTTTGAATTCCTGATATTACGCAATATAATGGTTCGTTTGCAACACGCACATCAAGTCCCAAAGCACTTTTTAATTTTACATCTATTCCTCTTATTAAAGAACCACCACCAGAAAGTGTTATTCCATTTTTCTTAATATCAGAAGTTAATTCTGGCAAAGTTTTTTCAAATATAATTCTTATTTCTTCTGCAATAAGAGAAGCTAATTCTCCAAGAGCTGGCACAAGTTCAGTAGAAGTAAGAACTATATTTTTTGGTAATCCATTGAGTGCACTTCTTCCACTAATTTCCAAAGAAAGTTCTTCTTCAAGTTCAACAACTGCCCCAATAGTTTTTTTAATTGTTTCAGCAGTATTTTCTCCAACTAACAAATTATATTTTTGTCTCAAATAATCTATTATTGCAGAATCAAATTTATCTCCTGCAACTCTAAAAGATGAAGTTTTTACAATTCCTCCAAGAGAAATTAAACTTATCTCAGTTGTTCCTCCACCAATATCAACAACCATATGTCCATCTGGGCTAAAAACTTCAAGACCTAAACCAAGAGCTGCTGCCATTGGTTCTTCTATTAAAAACGCTTCACGAGCTCCAGCTTCTTTTGTAACTTCAACTACCGCACGTTTTTCAACTTGAGTTACTCCTGCTGGAACACAAATTAAAACTCTTGGACTAGAAAAAAGTGATTTTCCTTTTACTTTTGCGTAAAAATGCCGAAGCATTTTTTCGGTAACTTCATAATCAGCTATAACTCCACTTCTTAATGGGCGAATAGTCTGAATGCTTGCTGGAGTTTTTCCAATCATCTGTTTTGCTTCTAAACCGACCTTTATTATGTCACCACTTTTTTTATTAAGTGCCACAACTGATGGTTCATTTAAAACGATACCTTTTCCAGATACGCATATTAATGTATTTGTAGTTCCTAAATCAATTCCTAAATCTTCTGAAAAAGCTCCAAACAAATTTTTTAATTTAAACATATTCCTTCTCCTCATTAAAATAATTTTCATTTTAAAATATTTTGAATTTCTTTATTTTTTTTAATATATATTTAATTTAAATATTATTTTTCTTTATTTTTGTATTGACTTACTTTATTTCTTATTTTTTCTTCTTGCTCTTCTTCCTCAAGTCTTTTTCTTCTCAAAGATTGTTGCACAGCTTTTCTCTCTGATATTTCTTTGATTTCTATTTTATTTTCTAAATCTTCCTCTTTTTCTTCAAAATATTTTCGTTTCTTATACCCTTTACTTATTATTCTATAAACTCTAATTAAAATATAATTAACAAAAATTATTATCATAAAAATTGTCGCCAAAACTGAAATTGAAATTCCTGCATAAAAAATTTTGGCATTTTCATTAATAACTATATAACGGGCAATATATCCTGGCACAAGTCCAAAATTATATTTGAAATAAGCTAAGCTTGCAAGCTTCATATCCAAAACTTCAGCATTAAAATTTTCCGCTCTGTTAAATAGAATTCCTAACTCAAAACTTAGAATCAATATTATAAAAGAAATATAAAAAAGATAAAGAAAATAACTTAGTAGCAAATATCTGTTTTTTGTTTTTTTTTCTTTGAAAAACTCCACAAAATAATTTGCAAATAAAATTATAAAAACAAGATATTTTCCTATACCAAAATATTTTTCCATATTATATGTTGTTTCTAATCCAAAAAAATTAATCCCATTAAAGCAACTATAAAAAAAATATAGCACAATTATAAGATAAATATTATTGAATAAAAAAGTCCGATTTATTTTCATCATTCTAACCCTCTAAAATTTTATAAACCACGACTTAGATTTTAACACAAAAAAAAGGAGTTTGCAAGTCATTAAATACATGTTATAATTTTACGCAATCTATTTTACTTTCCAAGGAGAAAAAATAATGATAAAAACTGGCATTATAAAAAAAATCGAAAAAGATTTTATTTTAATTAATTTTTATAAAGATAATGCTTGCTCATCATGTAATGTTTGTAGTAAAGACGCAAAAATGAGCAACACCATAAAAATAAATACACAAGAAAACTTAAATTTTTATATTGGCAAAGAAATAAGTTTAGAAATAAATGATAATACTATTTTGAAATTATCTTTTATTACTTATATTTTGCCAGCTGTGTTTATGTTCATTGGATATTTTGTTTCTGAAAGTATCTTTAATTTTTCACAAAATATTTCTATATTATTTTCATTTATTTTTTTAGCTTTATCTTTTCTAGGACTTTTTTTCTACGACAAAAAAAGAATAAAAAAATATGGCAATGAAGATATTAAAATTCTAAATCAATAATTACTATTTCTCTTTTTCTTATTCTATATGGAATCATCCAAGACCCAAGTCCTGAACTCACATAAGTATAAGTATTATCTCCAAAATTTTTTAGTCCGTAACTATTTTTAAAAATAATTTTTGTTATAAGATTAATTGGAAAAATTTGCCCAGCGTGTGTATGACCTAAAAGTTGCAGGTCGACATTATTTTCTGTATTTTCTTTTATAGATTTTGGAGAATGCTCTACAACTATTTTTATATCTTCTGTTTTAATTTTATTCTCTATCATGATTTCTGCCAAAGGCTTCTTTTCTTTTTTTGTGCGATAATAGTCTCGCCCGATTATTTTAATTCCTTGTACATCTAAAACTTCATCACGCAAAATATTTATTCCTAATTCTTTTATAAATTTTATATTTTCTTTTATTCCTCCATAATATTCATGATTTCCTAGCACCAAATTTATTCCATACTTAAAATTATTATTATATTTATTTATAATAAACTTAATATCATCCTCTATCCAAGAAGGTTTATTATCAATAAAATCTCCGCCTATTATTACTATATCAACATTTTCTTCTGAAAATTTTTGAAGTGCTGAGTCAAAATATCTTCCATCAAAAACTTTATTTAAATGTATGTCACTTATAAATCCAATTTTTAATTTTTTAGATAATAAACTTGAATTTAATTTGTTAATTTTTATTTTCATATGATTTATTTCTATATTATTAAAATTTAAGTATTGAAAAACCATCAAAAAAGAAATAAAAAATAACAAAGAAAAACAAAATATTATTTTATGATTTGACAAATATTTTAAAATATCAAATCCAAAAAAGTTAGATATAATATAGCTTACACATAAAATAAATATAGCTGTGGACAAATTAATAAATAAGAATAAATAGTTCCCCATAAAAACTTCTGCAAAAGTTCCATTTCTTCCAAAAATTATTGTTCTTGCAGCTAATAAAATATATGATGTGAAAGCAAATACAATTGGGATGATAAAAGTTAATTTTCCTTCACCAAAAATTCTCGACACAACAAAAACAGAAGTGATAGCAATTATTATTACAATCACTAATGACAAAAAAGTTATCAGAAACATTTTCAATATTACCTACTTTCCAAATTATAATTTTTTAATACCCTCTCATTGCTTCTAGTTTTTCAATTCTTTTTTCAATTGGTGGGTGTGTACTAAAAAGTCCTGCCATCTGTTTTCCAGTAAGTGGACTAACTATAAACATATTTTCTGTGGCAAGATTTGCATTCATAGGAATTTTTTGAGATGCTGCATCTAATTTTTTTAATGCTCTCGCAAGATAAAGTGGATTTCCAGAAACTTTTGCCCCAAACGCATCAGCTTTAAATTCTCTAGCTCTTGAAATTGCCATCTGAATTAAAAGTGCAGCTATCGGCGCAAGTATTGCAAGAATCAAAATTGTAAAAACATTTCCTCCACGGTTATCATCGTCTCGCCCACCACCACCAAAAATTGCAGCGAATTGTGCCATCCTAGAAACCATCATAATTGCTCCAGCCATAGTTGCAGCGATTGTTGAAATTAAAATATCTCTATTATGTACATGACCAAGTTCGTGTCCTATTACTCCAGAAAGTTCTTCCTCATCTAAAATTTCAGTTATTCCACGTGTCACAGCTACTGCAGCATTTTTTGGATTTCTACCAGTTGCAAAAGCATTTGGTTGTCTCTCCTCTATCATATAAACTTTTGGCATCGGAATATCTGCACTCATCGCAACTCTTTTAACAAGTGAATATAATTTTGTTCCTTCTTCAACAGGTTGTGCTTTGTACATTGCTAAAACTATTTTGTCGCTGAACCAATAAGAAATAAAGTTCATTAAAAAAGCAAATCCAAAAGCTATTTGCATTCCACTTCTTCCACCGACTGCATTTCCTATAACCATTAAAAGTAATGTCATTAATAACATTAGAAAAAAAGTTTTTAATCCATTCATAATTTTTTCACCTCTAATTTATTTTTTTTGTTTTTTTAAGTTACTTTAAATTTTTTCAATATTCTCTATATTTTTGCTTTGTATTTTTTTTAAATTTTTTTGTGTCTCTCTTAAATTTATTATAATTTAATTTTTTTTATTTTTCAACTCTATATATTTTATTTTATTTTATTTTATTTTATTTTATTTTATTTTATTTTATTTTATTTTATTTTATTTTATTTTATTTTATTTTATTTTATTTTATTTTATTTTATTTTATT
>JBOFDW010000030.1:0-1677 GCA_051647385.1 Fusobacteriaceae bacterium | reverse complement strand
TTCAAATCAATTAAAATTTTCGTAACTTCAACAGGGTGCAAAATATAATTTTCACCTGATAGACGAAATTGTCCGACGTGAGATTCTTCCGCTAAAATAAAAGCGTATTTTATTTTCTCTATGTCAACGTTCAGATTATTTTCTTTTATTCTATTTTCAATTCCTTCCCAATAATCTGCCAGCATAACTTCCTCTTTTCTTCTGATACTTTTTACTAATATTTTTTCTTGATATTTTTTCTTGATATTTTTTCTTGATATTTTTTCTTGATATTTTATTTGAAATATATTTTTATTTGTCCTAATATTTCATCAGTGTAAATATTTCATAATTTTTTAGTCTGTCTCTTCCTTTTAACTCTTCAAGCTCAATTAAAAATGCCAGACCTGCAACTATCCCACCAAGTTGCTCCACCATTTTTATTGTTGCATCAACAGTTCCACCAGTTGCCAAAAGGTCATCCACAATTATTACTCGCTGATTTTTTTTCACTGAGTCGCTGTGCATGCTTAGAGAATTTTTACCATACTCAAGCTCATAGTTAAAAGTTATAGCTTCTCTTGGAAGTTTCCCAGGTTTTCTAACAGGTGCAAATCCTATTCCTAAAGCATAAGATACAGGGCACCCGAAAATAAATCCACGTGCTTCTGGTCCAACTATTAGCTCAGCATTTTGCTCTTTGCAAAACTTTACTATCTGATTTGTAGCCTCTTTAAATGCTTCACCGTTTGCCATGAGCGGAGTTATATCTCGAAACTTTATTCCAGTAGTTGGAAAATCCTCCACAAGTGCAATGTACTTTTTTAAATCCATTAAATGTTACCCCCTAATTTTGTTCATAAATTTTTTCTCTCTTTAATTTTATATATTTTTATTTAATATATTTTTAATTCTGTTCTTTATTTTTTTTGACTTCATTTATGATAAACTTATATTCACTACCGTGAGTACCAGCCATGGAAATCATAGACAAAGTTTCTGTTGCTTCTTCATTTCTTTTTTGCAAGATTAAATTCTTTGCCAGCATGATAATAACCTCATCATCTGATCCTTTTTCAGCCAAATATTTCTTTATGATTTTCTCAGATTTTTTTATCTCATTAAAATTTATAGTGAGTGATTTTGAATAGAGCAACACAAAAGATTTATCTCCATAAAAAGTTCTTGCCTTGTCGTCCAAAAATTTATAGCCTTCATCTTTGCGGTCTAGTTTCAACATCACTTTCAAATATTCTGTAAATAGTTCTTCGTCATAATTATCATTCATATTATTTGAACTGCTCAAATAATTATATGCCTGCTCATTATTATTTTGTTGGGCAAAAATAAGACCCTTAAGTTTTGTTGTAAAATAATCATCTTCTTTTTCTGGTAATTTTTCCAAAAAATTTTCTGCCAACTCAATATTTTTTTCTATGTAATAAATATAGGCAAGATTTTTTATAGCCACACTATCTTTGGCGTCTATTTTTAAAATTTCTTCATATATTTTTGTGGAATTTTTTATCTCACCAATATTTCCATAAACAAATGCAAGTTCACGCAACACCATAATATTTTCTGGATTTCTAGCACGTGCCAAATTTAATTCTCTTATTGCTTCAAGATATTTTCCTTCTTGAGACAAATTCATCCCACGAAGCAAAGTATATTTTTCATTATTTTCAAAGCTATTAT
>JBOFDW010000029.1:0-24846 GCA_051647385.1 Fusobacteriaceae bacterium | reverse complement strand
TACGAACAATTCCCAAATGATAATAAGCTTGTTATAGAAGGGAAAGAATATGACCTTACAGGTATAAGAAGGCAAATAGAGTGGATGTATGGAAATCCAATTCCTAAACCTTCCGATAATCTAGAACCCGCAAAAGATGAGAAAAAATAGTTGACAGAATATAAATCCTATGATACAATAATCAATGTATTTTAAAAACCTTTCCCACAAAAGGATAGTTGAGTTATGTTGTAGAACATAACCAAAATGATTAGGAGGCAGTAATGGAGAAGTACACTTTTATGCAGAGAAAAGAGGATGTTGTAAGAGACTGGTATCACTACGACGCTGAAGGAAAAATTCTTGGAAGATTGGCCGTAGAGATTGCTAAGAAACTTATGGGCAAAAACAAAGTGACATATACACCGCATATTGATGGTGGAGACTTTGTTGTTGTGACTAACATTCAAAAAGTAGAAGTAACAGGGAAAAAGTTGACTGATAAAAAATATTTTCATCATACTGGCTACCCTGGCGGAATAAAAGAAAGGACTCTTGGAGAAATTATAGCTAAAAGACCTGAAGAAGCACTTATGTTGGCTGTAAAAAGAATGCTCCCAAAGAATAAATTAGGAGCCGAGCAATTGACTAGACTCCGAGTGTTTACGGGAACAGAGCATGGACATAGAGCACAAAAACCAGTTCAGGTATTATAATTTTAGGAGGAAAATAAGTGGCAGTTACTAATGAATATTTAGGGACAGGAAGAAGAAAAACTTCTGTAGCTAGAGTAAGACTTATCCCAGGTGGAAAGGGGATTGAAATAAACGGTAAAACTATGAAAGAATATTTTGGTGGACGAGATATTCTCGGTAAAATAGTTGAACAACCTTTGGCTCTGACTTTAACCCAAGAGAAGTTCGGAGTGAAAGTTAATGTAAGAGGAGGAGGAACTTCTGGTCAAGCTGGAGCAATAAGACATGGTGTCTCAAGAGCTCTCCTTGTATCTGATGATTCTCTAAAAATGGCTCTTCGTGAAGCTGGATTTTTAACAAGAGATTCGAGAATGGTAGAAAGAAAAAAATACGGAAAACGAAAAGCAAGAAGATCTCCACAATTTTCAAAACGTTAGGGCTAAAAATAATAGTAATCAAAAAATCCTGTATGGAAAATACAGGATTTTTTATTTTTTTTGAACTTGTTTTCAAGATTTTGTGCAAAATGAAAAAAGCTAGTTTTGATAATATTTAAAATAATTTAACAAATTTTTTAATGAGCTTGATTCTTTGTTGGATATGCATTTTAATTTTCTAACTTTTAGTGACATAAGACAATTTTAAGGTTTGACAAACTAAGTTTGTTTTAGTATAATTACATGAGGAGGTGGGAACATGAAAAAGATTAAGTTTGTGGTTATTGAGAAGACAAAAACTTCAAAAAACAATAATCAAGGTGGTCCGACAGAACCGGATAGCAGTTGCAAGAGTGGTAGAAGATACTCTACACATCCGAGAACGTGTGCGAAGTAATTAATTTGTATTTTGATTTTGTTGTTGGCTAAAAAATTTTAAAAACTGGGGAAGAGGTAAAGAGATTAGGTTTTTATTTTTTAGTTTATTTAAAATTCAAAATTTAAGGAGGATGGAATTATGAAAAAGATTAAATTTGTTGTTATTGAGAAAACTACAACTTCAAAGAACAGACCTAAAGATTGCAGAAATAAATATACAGGTCAACCAGTTCAGTGCAAAAGTTAGTTTTGATAATTATGAAAAGGGTAGTAGGACGAAAACTACTACCCTATTTATTATCTGTAATTTTTATTTACGAGGAGTCTAAAAAAATTGCAAAAATATATTGCTAATAAAATATCTGAAAACTTGTACGTGGTAAAATCTAATGACGGACTTTTTATAGAAATTGGTGAAACTGAATACATGTTTTTGGAAAAAATAAAAGATATGATTATAGAAAAAGAAGAAAAACTTAATGACATTAATATTGAAGGATTAAGTTTTGATGATAAAAAATATCTCTTCGAACAATTTAAGTTCCGAAATTTTTTGACTCACTATTCAGTTGAATCTGAAACAGTCGGTCATGAGTCAGATGAGAAAATAAATTGGTGGGAAAGATTATTTTTTTTCGACACTGAAAAAATAACGAATAAAATTTTGCCTTTAGCAAATATTTTTACGAGTGGACTTTTTTTTATAATTTTATTTTTTTTATTTTCTTTGGCAATAATAATTCTTGTTAAAAATCATAATAATATTTTTGAATATATGTTATTTTATAAGCCAAGTTTTTATTCTTTATTGTTTATTTTATTTTCTTGTTTGTTTTTGATACTTGTCCCTCCAATTTTTAAAATTATTACATATGAGCATTATGCAAAGTGCGACGAAAAAAATTCTGATAAAAAAATTTCTGACGAGAACGCAGAAGATAAAACAGGAGAGTCGGAACATGGAATAGGAATTTATTTTATAAAAATGATTCCATATATTTTGGCAATTCTTCCAAATTTGAGATTAATAAACAAAAAAAAACATAGAATTATTATTAATTTGATTGAGCCGATTTGTAATTTGTTTTTTTTCTCGCTAGGAATAATAATTTATTTTTATTTTAATAACACATATTTTATAATTTTTTCTGTGATAGCTTTTGTCTTGGCGTTAAAAGAAATTTTATTTTTCTATAATTCTAGCGGCTATTTTATTTTGTGTGAAATTTTTGATGTCCATGCATTTTGGTTCATCGCACGTGATTATGTTTACTCGATATTTTACCGTATGAAAAATTCAGAAAAATATTCTGTTGTGAAAAAAATATTTTTTGTTTTAATGTTTGTGACGCATAAATTAAAAAATTATTTTTATTGGTCTATTATTATTTTAATAATTTTTGCTTTCTTTCCAGATTTTATAAAAAATATGCACTTGATTTATTATTTAATTATTTTGAATTTAGATATTTTTATAAATATATTGAAAAAAATTTATTATTTTTATTTTGGAAAGCCCGATAAAAGACTTAACAAATATTTTGTATTGCTCAGCCGAAATGATGAAGTTTTTTTCAAGCCGCTTACTTCAATTAAAATAAAAGGATTCCTCAATGCTTTTTTTCATAATTATGATGCGGTTTTAAAAACAAGAAAAGATATTATCAGAGAAGAAAAAATTATGTTCGAGAGATTTCCACAGGATAAAATTTTGGTTTTGAGGACTCATACAGCTTTTATTAAGAGAGTAAAAAAATGGAGTGCTCAAAGAAAAAACATGAGAATTTTATCAATAAATGAAGTCGATTGTTTTTACGATATTTCTTATTTCAAAATATTATTGGGTGACACAAATATGGAAAATTCAGATAATATCCGTCACTACGAAGTTGAATTTATTGTTGATAGTCCAGAATAATTTAAAAATTTTATTTTAGTGGAGATTTTAGATGGAGAATTTCAAATTTGAAAAATTAAGTGAAGATAATTATATTATAAAAAATTCTGACGGACTTTTTATTCAAGTTGGCGAACAAGAGTTTAGATTTTTAGAATTTATAAAAGATAAATATTTTGAAGATATAAAAAAATTTGAAACTAATTTTTTTACAGAAGAAGAAAAAGAATATTTATTTGAATTATTTAAAGCTAGAAATTTTTTGGAAAAATATCCACAAGAATCAGAAAAAAAAATATTGTCTAAAAATACATTCGAGTTTAATTTTACAAAAATTTGTAATTTTATAAATATATTTGAAAAATTTTTATTTAGCAAATTTTTTATTTGGATTTTTTCTGTTTTGTTTTTATCAACTTTTATTTTTGCAATTTTAAATAGCTCAATTTTAATAAGAGAACTTTTTTCTGAGAAAAATCGAAATATTTTTTCTTTGCTTACTATAATATTCACGTTTATTTTTCCAGCATTTGTGCATGAACTTGCTCATATTTATACATACTTTCATTATAGTGGAAATATTTCAAAGATGAAAATAACTTTTTTGCTTGGACTTCCGCATTTTTATTGTGAAACTTTTGATGCGTATTTAATAAAAGAAAAGAAAAAAAGAATTGCAATATATTCTTCTTCCTTAATTATACACGCAATATTTTTTTCGCTAGGTTTTCTGATTTATCAAATGTCAAATAATATTCATTTTTTAATCTTTGGAGTTTTAAATTTAATTTTTGCTATTTTAAATTCACTGCCATTTTACGGTAGCGATGGATATCACATCTTTGTTAATTTGTTTGATATTATAAATTTAAAAGAAAATACTCGCAATTATTTCACTGTTCTTTTTTTTAGAGAACCATGCAAGAGAAAATTTTCTTTCGGACAAAAATTTGCCATGTATCTCTATTTTTTATTTAATTTTTATCCAGTATATTTTTTAATTATTTTAATAGAGCAAGTATTTGCTTTGTATGTTTTTTTTCCAAAAACTATTTCTAAAATAGGAATTTTAAATATATTTTTGATTTTAATATTCATAATTATTTTTAGAAATATAATTATTTATTTTTTGAAGAATAAAAATATTTATAGATTATCTGATTATTATATTTTAACAAAAAAAAATAATGAAATAATGTTTCATCCAAAATTTTTGATTCAGATAAATTCTATTTTAAATCTTTTTATTAAAAATAATTCGTTCATGGCGAGAAACAAAAAAGAAATATTGAAAGCTGAGATGGGAGTGTTTGAAAATATTCCTATAAATACAATTATAACTTCTAGGTCACCAGAAGTTTTTCTGAAGAGATTGGAGAATGGAAATAAAAAAATTATCAGAGAAAACAGATCAAGTGAAGGAGAAGTAAAAGTTCTTTCTGCTGAGAAGAGCAACTTTTTTTTGGATTTATATATGTATCGATTAATGATAGGAAATGTTGGCAACTTATTTGATGACGGTGAAATTCAACAACTATATACAATAAAATTTATAAAATACAAAATATAATTTAGGAGGAAAAAAAATGAAACAAAAAATCAGACTTGTAATTGAAATTGTGGTGGTGCTAGGAATTCTTTGGTACGGAATTAATTATTTAATTTCTTCGAAGCGTTATGAAACAAAATTAAATGTTGGTGATAAAGTCCAAAATTTTGAACTTATAAAATTAAACGGAGAAAAAATTTCGATAGAAAGTTTTAGAGGTAAAAAAGTATTAATTAATTTTACGGCGACTTGGTGTCCATATTGCAACGCAGAAAAGAAAATATTCTCGCCTTTTTATGAAAGTGTTTTAAAGAATAATAAAAATTTAGAAACTGTAATAATATTTGGAGATTATGGAAAAGATGTTCGTATTGATACGAAAGCAAAAGTTTTGGAATATATGAAAAAAAATAATTATAATTTTCTGATTTATTACGATGAAAACAAGATTATCAGAAATATGTTTGGAGCGAAAGTTATTCCTACAACTTTTCTTATAGATGAAAATGGAATTATTATTGAAAAGGGACTTCAATTTTATACTCTGCCAGCTTTTGATTATTCAAAAGAATAAAAAATAAAATTAATAAATAAAAAAAATTAAAAAAATAAGAAATTAATAAAATTAAAACAAAAAAAATAAAAATTCGGAGAGCAAAATGTTACGTAACATAAAAAAACTGTATTTATTTATGATGGTTAAAAATAAAAAATTATTTTTGACAAATATAATTTATACTTTTTTTAGTTTAGTCTCTCCTTTTTTATTGGCGTATGGACCCAGCTATATAATAAATATGGTTGTAAATAATAAATCTGATTTCAAAAAAATAATATTTGTGATTTTAATTTATTTTATTATATCAAGTTTAGTTTTCGGAATTGTAAATTTTATAAATTCTACAGTCTGGATAGAATTTGGATTACTGAGATTTAAATTAATGGCAAAATTTTATAATGCGTGCATGATTATTCCATATTCATTAACAGAAGATCCAAAATATTTGGACAAAATAGAACTTGCCAAAACTTATGTGAATGATGTTGATGGTGGAGTGCAAGAAATTTTCAAAAATTATTTTTATATGCCTGCAATTATTTTTTCAATTATGGTATATTTTGCTATTTTTTCAAAAGTAAATTTTCTTTTGATTTTAATGATTATTATTTATTTACTCGTTTCAAATTATTTAATAAGAAAATCTCAGATGGAGTGGGAAAGAAAATCAGAAGAAAATTCAAAATATTTAAGAGAACTGGAAAATTATAACTCATGCATAACAGATTACAAAAAAGTTAAAGAATTAAAATTATATTTTGGGCAAAAATTAATATTGGATAAACTTAAAAAACTTTTAGAAAAAAAGAAACAATTAAAATTATATTTGGAGAAGAAAAATTTCGTTTCAAATATTGCAACTGGTGTTGGAGAATATTTAACCAACGGAATCATGTATTCTTATTTTGGATATTTATTTTTCTCAAAAAAAATTAATATAGGAGAATTTTATGCCTATATTATTTTGTCCACTGGATTTAAAAATTCGTTAAACCAAATAGTTGAAAAATTTATGTTTTTAAAAAAGACGGAATTTTATACAAATATATTTTTTGAAATTATAAATTTTAAAACTAAAAATAAATTAGAAAATAAACTTGAAGAAAAATATAGAGATATAAATTTTCCAATTGAAGTCGAATTTAGAAATGTAAGTTTTAGATACTCAGAAAATCATCCGTTTATCTTAAAAAATTGTAGTTTCAAAATAAATGATAAAGAAAGAGTAGCTCTCATCGGTGAAAATGGAGCGGGGAAATCAACCTTGATAAAATTATTGCTCAGACTTTATGAGCCAACAGAAGGCGAAATTTATATAAATAATATTTCAATAAAAAATTTTGACGATGAAAATTATAGAAAAATATTTTCTGTGGTCTTTCAGGACATTTATATTTATGCTGCAAGTTTTCTAGAAAATATTTTAACAAATCCTATCAATGAAAAAGATATGGAAAAATTTGGAGACCTAAAAAATAATGAGCTAAAAAATGAAGATATAATAAATTTTTTTGAAAATAAACCAGAAAAATATAATTCTGAACTTACAAAATATATTTTTGATAATGGAATGGACGTGTCAGGTGGACAACAACAACAAATCGCAATGCTTCGTGCAATTTTTCAAGGACATAGATTTTTTATTTTTGATGAACCAACTGCGGCACTTGATCCACTTGCTGAAGAAAAACTCTACGAAAAATTTGATGAGCTTACAAAAAATAAAAGTGTAATATTTATTTCACACAGAATGGCAGCGTGCAAACTTGTTGATAAAATATTTTTTATTGGCAATGGAAAAATAGAAGAGTCTGGTTCGCATTCAGAATTAATTTTAAAAAATGGAAAATATGCAGAGTTTTATAATAACCAAGCCTCAATGTATAATAACAAAACAAACGGCGAGGTGAAAGAAAATGAACTTTAATAATTTAAAAACTTTGACAAAAATTTTTAAATATTTTTTTAAAACAGATAAGCATTATACTATTTTTTCAAGCTTATGGATATTTTTTAAAGTGATACAAAATATTTTATTGTTTTTTGTTATAAAATTTGTTGTTGAAATAGCACAAAAAAGTGCAACAAGTTTAGAATTTTTTAAAAGAATATTTTTTATTATTTTAATTTTTATAACTATTGAAGGGATAATTCAATGGCTTTGGTATAAAAGGTCTAGCTTGACCGATTATTTACGAGATAAAATTTGTTTTGAAATAATTAAGAAAGCTTCAAGAATAAAATTTTCTAATCTTGAAAGTTCTGAAACTTTAAATTTGCTGTCAAAGTCTCAAGAAGCTGTGAAAGAAATGGAATGGAGATTATTATATCCAACCGCAGATTTTTTTATTAATTTTTTCACATTTATTGCTGCAATAATATCAATCACTTTTATAACAGGAAAATCAACTCTGATTCTTTTGCCAATTTTTATTATAGGGCTTTATTTGAATTCAATTTTTATAGGAAAAATAGAAAGATTAGGATTTAGTCTTTGGGAAGTTTGGACTGCTACCAAGAGACACTTCCGATATTTTTTTCAATTAATTTTTAGTTTTAAATCTTCCAAAGATTTCAGGCTTTATAATTTTAAAGATTTAATAAATTATAAAGTTTCTAAATTTAATGATGAATCATACCAGGCATCCAAAAAAATAATTTTTTCACAATCAAAACTTGGAATTGTTTGTGTAGGAATTTTTCAGCTTCAAAATATATTTATTTATATTTTTATAATTTATCAGTTTTATTCTAGTAAAATTTCTGTTGCAAATTTACTAACTTTCATAAGTATTGTTGGTGCGTTATCCACTTCACTAACTGGAATAATTTCTGGTGTTATAAAATTTGGCTCTATTATAAATTATATGAAACCTCAAGAAGAATTTATGAATATACCAGAAGAAAAATTCCAAGAAAAAAATTTAGAGATTAAAGAAGATTTTAAAATTGAATTTAGAAATGTCAGTTTCAAATATCCGAGCTCAAAAAAATTCGCTCTTGAAAATATAAATTACAAATTTTATTCAAAAGATATAATTTCAATCGTTGGGCACAACGGAGCTGGGAAAACAACTTTTGCAAAATTATTGCTCGGACTTTATGAACCATGTTCAGGAGAAATTTTAATAAATAACGAAAATATAAATTCTTATAATAAAGAAAATTATTATAAAATTTTTGCTCCAGTTTTTCAAGACTTTTTTTTATACCCAACATTATTGAAAGAAAATATTTCTTTGTCAGAATATTGCGAAGAAAATAAGTTGAATAAAATTTTTGAAAAGATTGGTCTTTTAGAATTTAATAAAAAATATAAAAATAATTTAGAATTACAAATAACAAAAAATATTCATAAAGATGGTATTGAACCATCTGGTGGTGAAGGTCAAAAAATTTCCATTGCAAGAGCAATGTATGTTGACAGAAAATTTTTGGTTTTGGATGAGCCAACCTCAGCCCTTGATCCTCTTTTTGAAAAAGAAATTTTTGAAAATTTGCATAATTTAATAAAAAATAAAGGGGCAATTTTTATTACACATCGGATGTCAAGTTGCATTAAGTCTGATAAAATTTTAGTTTTAGATAAAGGTAAAATTGTTCAAGAAGGGTCACATGAAGAATTATTAAATAATAATTCTGGGATTTATAGAAAAATGTATCTCTCACAATCGAAATATTTTTGAAGTCTAAAATAAATTTTAATCCTACAAAATTTAAAAACCACCTTTGATAAAAATATTCAAAACTCTTGAACTCACTAAAAAACTTTTTACGTAGTCAACAAAAAGGGAACAAATGACAAAAAATCCCTTTATTACCAATGCACGCTAATTTTCAAAACGTTAATTTTAAAAAGAATGTTACAAATTGTAAAAGTCTCGTAAATATTAATTTATGGGACTTTTTCTTTTATATGGTAAAAATCAAAACACGCTAGAATATTATAAAATTTTTAAGGTAGGCAACAAAATAAAATTTTATCAAAGAATGAATTTATGGTATAAAATAATGAAAATAATAAAAAAAATGATATCCTTAAATAGGATGTCATTTTTTAATAATTAAGAATGGTCTTATGTCAATAAGAGTTACACAATTTATCTTTCGATTTTTTGTGTTTTATTTTTAAATTTTGTTCAAATTCTTCAGGAGATATTGGTGTTATGATATAAATGGTGACAGATTTTATATTTAGGATTATATTTTAACATAATCTGAAAGATAAAATCTGTCACCATTTATATCATAACACCACTTTTATCATTTAAAAATTAGTATCTCTATCTTCAGAATGAACATCCAATTTTCCTTTAATTAATATAATCCAAATATTAATCATTAAAAGGATCATTATTATTAGAGCTGGGAATCCACCAATATATGCTAGCCGTTTGATGCTTTCTCCACCTTTTTTCAAGTAACTAGCTCCAAAATAAGATATTAACATTATGAGAATTGCCCAAAAAAATTGCAAAAGTGCAACTGACTTAGAACCTTCTTTTTTTTCTTGTGATTTCATGCACATTTTCATTATTGCATTTGTATTTGAATCAGCTGCCGTTACTAATGATAAAAAGACTGCTATAGTAAAAAGAAATATATAGCCTTTTGAAAATGGAAACGAATAAAAAATAGAATAAACAACTTGCTCAATCCCAATTGTTTGAAGAACTTCATAGATCTTTCCATTTGTCGAAATATCTAACAATATTGAATTTCCAGTAAAAAATGCAATCCATATTGCTGTTGCCGATGCTGGAATTACAAGACTGAATATTAAATACTGTCGAACTGTATATCCTTTTGAAATACTTCCCAAAAACATTCCAGAGATAGGCCCCCATGCCATCCAAGCTGACCAATAGAAAACAGTCCAATTTTGAGCCCATTTTTCATTTGTAGCTCCACCAGTTATTGTAGAAAAATTAAAAAAGTTGTTTATGAACATTCCCAATCCTTCAACAAAATAATTCAATATCTGCATGAATGGAGAAAAAAAGAGTAGAGAAACTATTATTAAAAAAAATATAATTGTATTTAATTGTGATAACTTTGTTATCCCCCTTTTCACCCCTGAAAATGATGAAATAGAAAACATCACCACTGCTATAATTATTAATATTGCAATTGTTTTATTAGAAGTTGCAGAATTGCTTAATATAGCTATTCCACCACAAATAGACAGAATAGCTGTTGCTACTGAACTAGAAAGTGAAAATCCCATAGAAAAAATCATAGTTCCATCAAGTAGTCCAGAATATTTTTCTAGATTTTTATCACCTAATAATGGGTATAGACCAATCCCCAAAGAATATTTTTTTTTCAGATTATAGTGCATCAATCCAATTATCAATCCAGGAATAGCATAAATAGATGAAGGAATCAAAGTCCAGTGTAATAGCATTGTTGCCATAGCAAAATTTGCTGCTTGATGTGTCTTTGGTAGTATTCCCAAAAATTCTGGCGGAGTATAATAGTGGTACAATGGTTCTGCACTACCCCAAAACATCAAGCCTCCTGCAAGAGTTGTACAAACTGTAATCATTGCCCAATTTTTCTTATTTAATATTTTCTTTGCTCCTATTCCACCTATTGTTACTTTTCCTAGAGGAGAAAAAAACACTATTACAGACGTT
The DNA here is from genome assembly GCA_051647385.1 of Fusobacteriaceae bacterium. Lineage (GTDB taxonomy): Bacteria > Fusobacteriota > Fusobacteriia > Fusobacteriales > Fusobacteriaceae > JAGNZR01. Next base: position 13,713 of record JBOFDW010000029.1, on the reverse strand, counting down.
ATGAAAATTAATAATGATACTATTGAAAATAGCCATCCAAAAGTATCTAAAATCCATCCTGTTACTTTTTCCAAAATGATATTAAAAAAATCTGGAAAAAAAATACTTGAAATCGAACAAACCAATATGAGAAGGAAAGGGACTATTATCACATTTTTTCTATACCTAGAATTTTTCAATATATCCCCCCTAATTTTATTTCAATTTTATATATTTAAATTATACTTAAGCACTGATTCATTTTTTGTTAGTCTCAGTAATGCATCTTATTTTTTTAATTTTATATCAATATTTATTGAGTTATATTTTTTATTTTTTAATATTTTATTGAAACATATAATTAAAAATACTCCTATTAGCCCGATTATTCCTGAAATTATAAAATACCACGAATATGCCATAGGTCCATCTGAATATCTTGTAAATATTTTTCCGCTCCACATAGGTATTATAATATCTGGAAGATATCCTACAAAAGAAATAATCCCTATAGTGACTCCAAGAGTTTTTTGGGGTACATTGCAGTCATCAAGAAGTGACCAATATAAACCTCTCATAACATAAACCATTAGACTTGCAATTATAACCATTAAAAATACTAAATTAACGTTGCTTCCTGCTGGAATAAAAGCCATAATAAAGAGAGAAATAGAACCAATTAATGTAGCAATCCACAAAAAAGAACTTTTTCCAAATTTATCACCTAGGAATCCGCCACCAACTCCGCCAAAAGGTCGCATCCATAAAATAACAACGGAAACATACCCTGCAATAACTGATGTTGCATTATGGTTTGTTGTTAAGTAACCAGAGTAATAGTAAAGAGTCCACGTAACCGTATATGCACAAAATATTATTAAAGAAACTAACCAAACTTCAACTATTTTTAAAGTGGTCAAAATATCTGTCCATAAATTTTTATTTGAACTTTCTAGTTTTTGTATAGCAATATCTTCAACTGATTTTTTTTCTGTTTTCAAAAATAAAAAAACTAAAATTGCTATAACTATCATCGCTATTGAGTACATATAAATTACACTTATTAGCCCTTCTTTTGTTTTAGCTATATCACCAGTTGAACCTGCAAGCCTAGAAGAAAAAATTGTCATTGCAAATGTTCCTAAAATAGCTTCAATTACACCTCGACCACCGTCCAAGATTCCAAAAAATCTTGCCTGTTCATTATGTCTTGCCAACATTTTTACTGCCTTTAAAATTGCACTCCAAAATGTAAATACAGAGAAAATACCCCAGCCTAAAAACACATATCTAATGTATTCTTTTGCTGGAATTGTAGAAAAATAAACACCTATTATCCCACACATTAAAAGAGAAAATGAAATCAACACTCTCGGAGAAAATCTGTCCGCAAGCCATCCACTTGGAAGATACCCTATTACAAACATTATTCCTAACATTATATACATACTACTTAACTGTTCCATTGTCATATTAAACACTTGTAACATTGGTGTTTGAAAACTAGTCCTAAGATAAATCAACGGATAGATACCACCTGCACCAATAACTACTAAGAAAAATTGAAAATACCTTTTGAAATTACTTTTTTTTATTTCCTCCATTAACAATCACATCCTATTTTTTATTTAATACATTATACGATTTCTTCAAAACCTCATCTGTATGCTTTGTTATATTTATATAAACTTCTTTATTTAGTTTGCTATATATTTCCGTATTTTCTTCTATTGGATTAAAGCAGTCTTTTACTTTTACCATTTTTTCTATTGCTTCTTCATATGAAGAATAATACTTAAGTCCTACAGCAACACTTATCGCTGCTCCTAATCCTGCCGCTCCATTGATAATATTTCTATATGTTTTTACTCCAAAAACATCAGCAAATATCTGCATAAGCAAATCACTATTTGATCCACCTCCAGAAAGAATTAATCTTTTAACTTCACTACCAGTTTCTTCGCTCATAGTATCAATGTGATTTTTCATTGTAAAAGCAATCCCTTCTAGAATAGAACGATACATGTGAGCGGCTCCGTGTCTTCCATCAAATCCAATCATAATACCTCTTCTAAACGGCTCCCAGTGAGGAGGGAGCCATTCTAAAACAGTCATCAATCCTTCTGAACCTGCTGATATTTTTGCAGCCTCTTTATTCATATACTCTTCTGGGGCTATTCCTAAATTTTTAGCTTTTAAAGCGACTTCATCTCCAAGTAAATTTTTAAGCCAGCTTACAGTCCACATTCCTCTTCTAATTCCACCGCTTTCATATAAATATTTATTTGGTTGGCATGCAAGATTTGACCAATAATTTGTGGATGTTTTTATATTTTCATGTCCATGCATCATTGATGTTATATAAGTCCCAAGAGATACCAAAACTGTATTTTCATCTAAAGCTCCAGACCCAAGAGCTTCCACAGCTTTATCATTTGCTGTAGCAATTACAGGTATTCCTGCTGGGATACCTGTAATGGTGGAAACTTTTTCTGTTACATATCCAGAAATATCGCCAGGCATTTGAAGATTAAAAAGCATATCTTTAGGTATATTCATTTTTTTAAAGGCTTCTTCATCTGATGACCAATTCCATTTATCAGAATCAAAAGGCCAAGGTGATGTACAACAATTTGCTGCAGTATCGTTTTTTTCTCCAGTGAATCTATGTGTCATGTATCCTGTAGTAGTTGTGATATATTTTGTATCTTTATTATCGTGTACATGAGGAAGATAAACTCTTGCATCCATCCAACTCATAACTGGTTGAGCTAAATCTCCATTTTCTTTCATCATTACCTTACAACATCTTATAGTACAAAGTCCAAGTCCTATGATATCAGATTTATTCCCTGTAAATTTGCTCATTACTTTTTTACATGCAACTACTATTGAATCCCATAAGTCATCATCAGGATGCTCTGCGTTCCCTCCCTCTGTTAGCAACATAGGTTTCAAGTCTTCTTTAGCCTCGCAAATAACATTTCCCATTAAATCGAATATAGTTACTTTTGAACTTTGAGATCCTCCATCTACACCTATTATATATTTTGTTTCTTTTGACATTTAAAAACACCCCTCTTTTATATTTTTTATAAGCAGTGGAATAATCTCATAAAGATTTCCACAAATAGGAACATGTGCTATTTGAAATATGTCTGCATCAATATTATTATTTATTGCAATAATTTTTTTGCTTTTTTCCATTCCAGCTCTGAATTGTACAGAACCAGATACACCAAAAGTAATTATTATTTCAGGAGAGACAGATTTTCCAGAAAGCCCTATTTGTAATTCATTAGGCATCCAATGTTTTTCAACTAATGCACGTGATGAACATATTTTTGCTTCTAACAATTCCGCGAGTTCATTCAATAAAAAAAGATCTTCTTTGTACTTAAAACCATTCCCTGCAACTATTAATATTTTTGATTCTAAAATATTTTCTTTTTTTTCTATTTTAAATACTTCTAGAATCTCTATTGCTGATTTTAAATTCAAATTATTTGTAGAAACTTTTTCAATATTATTTTTTTCGAATTTTGACATCTTTGCTTTTTCCATTATTTTTGGTCGTATAGTCGTAAATTGTGGTCTGCAATCAGGTGTTATAATTTGTGCCATAATATTCCCGCCAAAAGCAGGTCTTATTTGAATTAAATTAAATTTTTCATCAATAAAAAGTTGGGTACAATCTGCAGTAAGACCAGTGTTGAATCTTGTAGCTATAACTGGTGCTATAGATTTACCTATATCTGTTCCAGGTATCAAAACAATACTTGGATTAATTTTTTTTATACAATCTTCAAACAAAGTTGAATAAATATCTTCTCTATAAAATTCAAATTCTTTGTTTTCATAAACAAAAATATTTTCAAGGTCATAATAGGTTAGCTCTTTTGCGAATTCTGATAGGTTATTTCCAATTATTAAAGCATAAATTTTTGAGTTGCTTTCTCCAATTAATCTCTTGGCTTCTCCAATAAGTTCAAAAGTAACATCGCTTATAACTTCATTTTCATAATCTACATATATGAGAATATCCATTATTTATCACCTCGTAATTCCTCTGCAATTATTTTTGAAAGAACACTTGGATCTCCTGACAACATATCTTTTTTATGTGTCTTTTTTGGTAAAAATATTTTCTGTACTTTTGTTGGTGAACCTTTAAAACCAATTTTATTGATATCTAAATTTTTTTCTAATTTAGAATAATTTATAATTTCAACTTCCTTCTTCTTTGCGTATAATTTTAATTTAAGAGAGGGTAGTCTTGGATTATAAGTGTTATTTTTTAAAATTATCACACAAGGCAATTTTATTTCAATTTTTACTTTTTTATTTCCTAATTCTTGAGTTGCTATAAGAGTATCTTTTAAAACGTCCTCAATACAAACAACTTTAGTTAAATGTGGTATTCCTAAATGCTCAGCAAGAGATGGCCCAACTTGCCCAGTATCTCCATCTGTAGTCTGTTCCCCACAAAAAACAATATCAAACCCTTTTAACTCTTCTATACATTTATTAAGAGTATATGCCGTGGAATAAGTATCTGCACCTGCAAATTTTGGATCACTTAATAATATTCCTCTTTCTACTCCCATAGAATAAGCAAAATAAATAACATCTTTCGCACTCGGCGGACCCATGGTGATTACAGTTATATTTCCAAAAAATTTTTCTTTTAACTGAAGTGCTACTTCAATAACTTCTAAATCATAGGGATTTATTTTAGTTCCACCACTTTCTCTCATCAAAAATCCAGTTTCTGAATTCATTTTAATTTCATTAGAAGCAGGAACTTGTTTGATACATACAGCTATATTCATATAATCCCCTGTTTTAATTCTTTGTTCCATTTTTCTAAAAGTTTACTTGCAATTTCTTGTTCAGAATCATTTTTTGGAATAAATGTTGCGTGTAAACAATTTATTTTTGCGTGACCATAAATTGCTACTTCTATATTTTTATTTTTAGCTTCATTTTCATAAGAGTTAATTAGTTCAGTAAATGATTTGTTTTTTACTTCGAAATCTGTATAGAGCATTTGTTTAGTTAAAAAAGTTGAAATAGATTCAGGAGCCGCATGACGCAAAAGTCGCAATTTATCAATTTCTTCTTCACCAGAAAGAGCCCAATTATCATCATCGCTACACCCATATTTATCTGCAAGTTCAATAAGAGAACATGCAATCTCTTCAATTTGTTCTTCTGAATTATGCATTTCTATATAAACAAGTCCTGAATATTTATCTGAAATATCAGGAAGCGAATTTAATTTTGTTGCAATTTTTTTTAGTTCTCGAATATATTTGATAGTATTTTTATCTATATACTCAATTGCTACAAGCTCGTCTATGTTTTTTAATTCTTCAATAAAATTTAACAAATTATTTTTTGATTCTATGAGAAAAACTAATCCCCAAATTGCTTCTGGTTTTTTTAATAATTTTAAAGTAGCAGAAACAATTATATTATTAATTTTTTCAACTCGTTCTACATGTTTACTTATTTCACCATAGTATCCTTCAAAAAGACCTCTTGCATTACAAGCAATTATTCCACCAATAGTTGCAGTTGTTTCTGTTGGGTTTGGCACCCAAAAATAATTTTTAGAATACAGAAATTTTGAAATATCAGCAAGGATTACACCTGCTTCTACCTCTAAATAATGAGTTCCATCTAATTCGTACATTTTAATAATGTTGTTCATATGTGTTAAATTAATAACATAACCTTCCACCTCTTCTCTCCATTGAGAAAGTCCAGTTTTCGCACCTTGAACAATGAACTTTTTCTTCTCATTAGAGTGAGTACAAACTATTTTTTTTACTTCCTCAATATTTTTTGGAAAATAAATATTTTCACTCATAGTTAATTCTCCAATTTTATTTTTTTTCTATTAATTTTAATAAATCATCAGTAACTAATTTAAAATCATTTACAATTCCAATGTCTGCAATTTTAAAAATAGGTGATTTTGCATCAATATTGATAGCAATTATTTTTTTACTTTTTTCTATACCTACTTTAAAAGCTCCCATGCCAGAAGCCCCAAGGACAAAGCATATTGCAGGTGATACAATTACCCCAGAAACACCTATCAATTTTTCCATTTCAAGCCAAGCATTCATAATAACAGGTCTACTTCCACAAACTTTCGCATGTATATAAGTTGCTAATTTATTTATTTCACCTAAATTTTCTTTTTCAGAAATACCTTGTCCAACTGCAATTATGTTTGATGAATCTCCGCTACCTCTATTTTCTATTGAGATACAGTATGGAGCTTTCTTCATATGAAATTTTCCAATTAAATTATTTGAATAAATCGGTTTAATAACAAAAATTTTATTTTCTTCTTGTATGATATTTTTTACCCCTGTGCAAGCAGATCCATTTAGCCTGTAACTAAATTTTATCGCTGCACTAGAAGAGAAAATATTACTAGCAAATAAGAATAAATCATATTTATTTTTTTCAATATCTTGATAATTATCATTATTTAAAATAATATAATCACTTATTTTTAAAGCATTGCCATCTATAAAATTCAGAATTTCTATTTTTTGTTTTTCTATTATTTCAGGTGTTCCAATCAAGATACATGCAATTTTCATTTTATCAACTCCTCTATAAAATTATCATAGAGAAATTTTGCTTGTTCTTCAGAAGTACCATCAACAAAGAAACATTTTTTATTTGTTTCTTCTTTATAGATTTCTATTAGTTCTAAGTCTTCTTCAACAAAAGTTGTTAAAAGTTGATCTGCTTCATAGTAATTAATTTCTTTATCTTTGCTATTAATTTTATCTTTAAGTGTAGGAATTCTAAGATAAGAATCTATAGAATTTGCAACACAAAGAATAGCTGGCAACTGAACTGCTTGTATCAACTCTACACCATTATTAATAGAAGTAGTTATGATTTTTTTATTATCATCAGATAATTTATAATTCATAACCCCAGTTACACATTGAATTCCAAGCAACTCTGCTGTAAGTAATCCTAATTTCCCACTATCTCCAATTCCACTTTGATGACCAAAAATAATTAAATCTTCGTGTCCATAATTTTTTACATAAGACGAAATAAGGTTTGATTTTGTGAAAGGGCAAAATTTTATGTCTTTCTCGATAACTTTTATTCTAATACAATTATTAAATTTAACGGCATATAAATTTTTTAAAATTCTATCTGCAGAAATATCATCAATTGTTAAAGCATTTATTTCAATATTACTCAAATTTTTATCTTTTATTTTTAATGCTAACTCTAAAGCACACTCATCATAAGGGTTAATTATTTTTTTTACAAAGCTAGTATCTATTAGAAAATGATTGGTAATAACCCAATCATTTTCTAACATCATATCTAAATCTGGTATTATTTTAAAACAAATAAGTATTTTCATTATTATTACTTCTTAATCGGAATAATTGTTCCTGCATTCATTATTCCATTAGGGTCAAAGGCTTTTTTAAGAGTCTCTAGCATAAAGTATGACGTTTCATATTCTTCTTTGATAAAATGAGTTCTATGTTTTCCAACTCCATGATGATGGCATATTGAACCACCTAGTTTAAGAGTTTCTTCACAAATTATATCTTGAATAGGATTATGATATTTATTCATTTCTTCTTCTGGCTTACAGTTTATGTTGTAGTAGTAAACAAAGTACATATTTGTACCTGTTTGATAACTATGTGAAGAGTGCCCTCCCCATAACGTTAAATCATCAATATGCGGGAATTCTTTTCTAACTCTTTTCATTGTATTATCATAAATTTTATAAATAACATCCCAATTTCCAGAAACTTCCGTTGTAAATCCAGTGTTGTTTTGCTCTCTAGTCTCTATTCTCTCTTCCATTATTTTTTTAGGATCCCAGTTAAGATGGGCAAACCATTTTTGAATGAGTTTAGACTCAACCTTATCTACATTTGTATGTTTCCCAACAATTTCTTCTATAGCTTTTCCCGTTGCATCCGCAATCCCTTTTGGCCCTTCAGCAACAAATATTAAAACGTTACGACCGTTTGAAAAATGACCGAAGTGATAAAGTCCATCTTCAGAGTCATAAAGTCTTGCAACAGAAGGTCTATAACCTGCAGTTATCACTTCTCTTAAAAGTTCAAATCCAAGTTTCATGTCATCTAATAGGAACCCATAAAATTTATGATTTTCTGGATAGTATTTATAAATTTTAACTGTAACCTCTGTAATAAAGCAAAGAGCTCCTTCATTTCCTATGATTACGTGTCTAATATCTGGTCCTGCAGCACGTCTTGGAATGTTTTTTATTTTTGAAATTTGACCACTTGGAAAAACTGCTTCAAGCCCTACAACCATATCTTCTATTCCACCATAAAGTGTAGAAAATTGACCGATACTTCTTGTAGCAACGCAACCACCATATTGTGCAAGCGGCTTAGACTGAGGAGAATGTCCAGCAGTAAGTCCTACTTCTCTTAAATTTTCTTCTAAAGTTTCAAGGCAAACACCACATTGAACAGTTGCTAACATGTTTATGGGATCTATTTTTATGATTTTATTCATTTCAGAGCCATCAACTACAATAGAATTTTCTACAACAGTTTCTAACCCTCCTTCTGTTGCTGAACCTCCTGTTCTTGGAACAACATTTATTTTATGCTCGTTTGCAAATTTTAAGATTTTAGAAACTTCTTCTGTACTTTTTACTTTGATAACTGCCGCAGGAAGTGGCATTGTCCATATTCCGTAAACAAAAGATGGGACTTTATAAAATCTATCAACACTATTTTCTTTTAAAACTTGTTCATCAGTTATAACTTGTTTTGCGTTAATTATTTTTTTTAATTCTTCAACTATTTTCTCTCTCGATAAATTCATTAATTTTCTCCTATAATTTTTTTTTATTAACATTTTAAAAGTTGTGTTTTATACTAATTTCACTGAATCAAAATGTATTGCAACTTTAAAAATATTTATCTCATCAAATATCCTCCATCAACGGTTAAGATAGTTCCATTTACATAATCAGATGCTTTGCTAGCTAAGAACACAGTTGCACCCATAAGATCTGCTGTCCAACCCCATCTATTCGCAGGAATATGATCTAAAATTCTTTTGTTAATCTCAGGATTACTTCTTGTTTTTGCTGTAAGCGGTGTTGCATAATATCCTGGTGCAATAGCATTTACTTGTATTCCGAATTGAGCCAACTCATCGCAATATGCTCTTGTAAATCCTACTATACCACATTTTGTTGCTGTATAAGCTGGTGACCATTGCCCACCAAGGAAAGAATATAGAGAAGCGATATTTATTATTTTGCCAGATTTTTGAGGAATCATATGTTTTGAACACTCAAGCCCCATCTCAAAAGCAGCTGTTAAATTAACAGAAATCATTTTATCCCATTTTTCACGATCAAATTTTGTCACATCAGGTTCATTGATGCAAATTCCCGCACAATTGATTAAAATATCTACTGAACCAAATTTTGACACACAAGTATCTACAACTTTCTTACAGTTTCCATTTTGTGTGATATCAATCTTTAAAAATTCATATTTTACTCCAACTTCTTCAATCATTTTTTGACAAGAACCATCATCATCTGCAATACTTGGTACAAATATATTTGCTCCAGCTTTTGCAAGTGCCATACAAAAAGCTGTCCCAAGACCACCATTTCCACCTGTAACTATTGCATTTTTCCCTTTTAATGAGAACCAATCCATTCCAAAATCTTTGACGCTAATTTCTCTTTTTTGCTCCATTTGTTCCCTCCTTAAATTTTCATGTTATTGAAACACGTATTAACAAAATATCATACAAATCATTTTGTCGTCAAGGTTGTTGCGTTTTGAAAAAACATAACAAATACTTTTTTAGAACAATAAAACTTTATTTTTCAAAATATTTCGGTAATTCAGAAACACTATCTTTGATTTCTATCAAAAGCTTCGATAGAAATCAAAGATAGTGTTTCTGAATTACATATTCTAAAATTTATTTTTTTTGATTCCTATCGTCAGTTTCCAAATAACATCCAATCAAAAATTCAAATAAGAATAAAATATTAGCATAGAAAATATTTGAATTATAATTACTCTCATCCAAAACGGCACCATCATATAAAGAAAAATTTAGCGTGGATAAATTTTTCAAACTATTTTCTTTATTGTGAGTAAATGTTAAAATATCATATCCTTTTTTATGAAATAGTTCGGCTTTATCTGTTATATAATCTGTTTCACCAGATTTTGAAATACATATTAAGAGTGGATTTTCTGTATGAGGATAATCAAAATTTTTTAAGTGCCAAGTGAAAAAAGAGAAGAAACCTAAAAGCATAAATTTTTCTTGCATATATTTAGAAATAATCTCGCAAAATCCTGACCCAATTATATAGACGGCTTCTCGCTCATGCTTCTTTAAAATATCTACAAGCTTTCTTCTTTTGTCATAATCATAATCTGAAAATTCTAAAATATATTTCTCACTCTTAGAAATCATATTATTATTACCCTTAATTTCATCAACGATTTTATCAAGCATCTCTAAAAAACCATTATATCCTAATTTTTTTGCTAAACTCATTACAACAGAAGTTGAGCAATAGCATTCTTTCGCAACTCCTCTAACTCCAAACATATTTGCTTTATGAATATTTTCTATAACAAATATTAATACTGTCGCTTCGGAAGATGTGAGTCTATATTTTGAAATAACCTTTGAAATATCCAAGTTCATTTTCTTCTCCCTCACTGTTTTTTTTCAAAATAACAGCTTGCTAAGTCTATGTTTTAAAAATTTACATATCCATAAAAAATTTAATTTCAAACTACCAAAAATATTCTTCAAGATTTTTTACTGTTGCATTTGATTTTACAATTTACCCATTAAAAAATGTTGCATAGTTCTTTAGATTTAACATTTATATAATATATATCACGCTTCAAATAATTCTATTTTTTCTCTATCGTTCATAAATTTCAAATATTCTTCTTTGCTCATTTTAGGTTTAAAATTAGCTAAAATTTCTTTTCCTATTTTTGCATTATCATAGAGTAAATCAACTATTGTTAGTGCCATTGCTTTAGCTGGAATGACGTAAGCTATATCTTCATCAACTATCTTATACTCCCGAGAATGTATATTTCCTGTTATCCCTCCTATCATTGGGTGAATGGAAGGCATAAGGTGTGACACATCTCCAAAATCAAAAGACCCTGTAAAATCTCCCCCATCTACAATTAATTCATTTTTAACTCCTATGTATTCTAAATTTTCTTTGAAAATATTATCAAGCTCAGATGTTTTTAAAATTGGCAAATACCCTGGGATCGATGTTATCTCTACACTTGCCCCTACTGCCATTGCTCCAGCTTTTAAAGCTCTGTCAACTTTGTGATTAGAATCTAGCATCCCTTCAATAGTTCTTGCTCGAACATACGATTCCATCTTTACTTCTGCTGGCACAGAGTTTACTATATCTCCACCTTTTGTAATAATTGGGTGAACACGCACCCTATCTGACTCTTTAAAGGTCTCTCTTTGGGCATGAATGTTATTAATTGCGAGCATAGCTGCGTTAAGTGCATTAATTCCTTCGTGAGGAGCAGAACCAGCATGAGCTTCCTTCCCAATAAATTTTATTTTTTTTCCGATGAATCCATTACTAGAAGGTCCAACTAAAGCAGTTTTTCCATTCATATCAAGAGAGTGAAACATCATAGACATATCTACATCGTCAAAATATCCTTTATAAATAAGTTCTTGCTTGCCTCCAAAATATTTCAACTCTCCTTTTTCTCGTAAAGAATCTCTATATTCTAACTCTATAAATTCTTCTGCTGGAGTTGCAATCACTGTAACCTTTCCTGATAATTCAGAAAAAGCATTACTTTTTACAAGCCCTAACGCTGCTCCAAGCATTCCAGCAATTTGAATATTATGACCACAAGCATGAACAGCACCATTTTTTGTTGCATCGCAGTGATCGTTACAGACAACTGAATCAAGTTCTCCTAATATTGAAATATTAGGTCCATTTTTACCGCTATCTATAACTGCCTTACAACCAGTCACAGCTATTTTATCTTCTACAGAAAGTCCTAGTTCATTTAAAAACTTCATAACTTTTTCAGTAGTTTTAAATTCTTTAAACCCCAATTCTGGATGTTTATAAATTTCACGTCCTATTTCTATAATTAATTCTTTATTTGTTTCTATTACTTCTAAAACTCTTTTTTTTATATTATCTTTATCCATGAAATTTCTCCTTTATATTTTATTCTGTAATTTTAAAACTACCTGAGCAATCAACGCACAAGAGAAAAATATTCCAGTAAAAACCACAAGAGATATAACAATTATTTTCCAAGACATTTTTTTTAGTTCATTTATTTTGTTGCCAACAGATATTCCAGCAAATGCTAGAAGAGGCGTTGTAATAGCCATGAAATTCACATTTTGAACATTAGATAAGAAAATTTTTGAAGTAGGACTATATGGCATGCTTAACACAAGTCCAATTATTGTTGCCCATCCAAAAGCAGGAAAAATTGACTTTGGAAACAGTTCTTTTACTAACATAGCACTCATGGCAGCTATTATCAACATAATCATTCCAGGTAGTGCTTTAATAATGGATATTTTATATCCAATTTTTTGCCCTACTAATATAATCATACCTACAAGCAACATGACAATTAGTTGGTATGACAATTTTTTAATATTAATTTTTCCTAACATTATTTTACCTCCTTAATGACAAGTTTAGAATATATAAAATTGGATAGAGGTAATGTTACAAATATTAAAAAATTCACTCCAGTTATTCCAGAGAGCATATTACTTGTCGCTGCATATGCTAAAACAGTTTCTGACATTGAAGGATTTACAACAGCCGCAAGAGAAGAAGCTGCCGCTGTCGTCATTGAACCACTTCCAACTCCACAAGCCATTGCCAAAGCATATGGATGCAACCCACTGAATATCGATACAGAACCTAATATTCCAAAATAAATAGTACCAAGTACTGTTCCCACTAAGTATGTTCCTAAAACTCCGCTCCCCTCTGGAGAATCTATCCCATATTTTTCAGTAATAACTCCTAATGATGGTTCTCTGCAAATACTTGTTGCCGCTCCTATTGCTTCTCTCTTCATCCCTAATAATATAGCAAGAGGCAAAGCTATCAACGGAGCTACAATATGTCCAAATTCTTGTGCAATAAATGCCCACCCTGATGTTATAATTTTTTCTAAATTAGGACCTACTAATGTACCATACCTTATTCCTAGCATTATTAAAGCTATCCCAACCACTTCACCAGCAATACCAACTTCTTTATTACCTACTATACTCTTCAATTTTGATATCTTACTGCCTAAAATTTGAGGACTTATTATTAATCCAATTATAACAGCATATAGCATTGGAAATAATGCTATTCTTACTGCTCCAATTTGAATATTGATTGCTCCGATCATTTCTGTTGCAACAACTATAATAGCTCCTACTAATAAAACTTTTTTAAAATTTAGTCCTAATTTTTCTAACATAATTTTATAACACTCCCTTGTCTTATGTCAATATGGTCTTATGTCAATAAAAGTTACAAACTTTATCTTTCAGTTTTTTGTTTTTAATTTTTAAATTTTGCTCAAATTCTTCAGGTGAAATAGAACCTAAAGAACTATGCAATCTTTTTCTATTATAAAATCCATCTATAAA
>JBOFDW010000028.1:0-2909 GCA_051647385.1 Fusobacteriaceae bacterium | reverse complement strand
CCAGAAAAATTCTCGTCAAGCATTAAGAGTTCGTCGAGACTTTTTTGCCGCAAGTCTTCATATATTCCACCTTGAACTATTGCAAACAAACCTTGTGTGTCACTTTTTGTATGAGCTTCAACACATCGCTTAGCCCATCTGCTTGTTCTCTCAATTGACGGTATTATATATTCTCGGTCAGAAAGTCCAGGGGGGCATTCGTCAAAAAGCATAGCTATATCCGAGCCCAAATTATTTTGGATACTGATAGATTTTTCTGGAGATATGAAATGTTTTGAGCCGTCAATATGAGACCTAAAATAAACTCCCTCTTCTTTTATTTTCACGAGAGAATTTTTATTCTTATCAGATTTATTTTCAAAATCTTTTTTATTCTCTTTATCTTCTTCTTTTATATTTTTTTTTTTGTTATCTTCTTTTCTTAAGCCCAAACTAAAAACTTGAAATCCACCTGAGTCTGTAAGTATAGGATTTTTCCAGTTCATGAATTTGTGAAGTCCACCAAAATTTGCAACCAGTTCATCGCTTGGTCTCAAATATAAATGATAAGTATTCCCCAAAATTATTTCTGCTCCAATTTCTTCTAGCTCTTCTGGGGTCATGGTCTTCACAGTGGCTTGAGTCCCAACTGGCATAAAAACAGGAGTTTTAATTTCCCCGTGTGGCGTCGTTATCACTCCTGCTCTAGCCTTGTTGTCAGTCGCCTCACACTTATATGTTACTGGTAATTTTGACATTTTATCTCCTGAATTATTTTCGACTAATAGAAACTACGTCTTTTATTTTTTGCAAATTTGTTTCCAAATATTGATACTCACTTTGATCACTTATTTCTATAGTAATCTTTATCTTAACAGTATTTTTGCCGTCTTTAATTTCTGTAGAATTTACAGAGACCAAATGAATTTTATGCTGAGAAATTATATGAATAATATCCATCAACAAATTTTGACGTTCATTTGATATGATAGAAAAAGTATATTTATATTTATTGCTTTTATTTCCAAAAATATTTGGATCCCATTTTGTTTCAATCTCACGAGCAGGGTCAAGACGCACCATGTTCTGAAAGTTTGTACAATCTTTTCTGTGAACTGTTATTCCCATAAGTTTTGTTACATAGCCAGAAATTTCATCTCCAGGTAAAGGTGTACAACATTTTCCAAATTTTATAAGAGTATTATCTGCTCCATTCAAAATTATTCCATAGTCATTTTTCTTAGCTGTTTTCTCTCTCTTCTCATTATTTATCTCAGATAAATTTGCAATCGTTTCAATCTCTTTTTCTTTTTCTTTTTCTTTTTCACTCTCTAACTTAATTTTATCTATTACAACATCAAGCAAACTTCTCTTCTCAGCAATCTGAGAATAAAGTTCTTCAATATCTGGGACGTTATGCTTTTCCAAATGTTTTTTAACAGCTGGCTCTTCTTCAAAATCTTTTAGTGTCATACCCATTTTTTCTACTTCTTTTTCCACTAAATCTTTTCCGAGTTCAACATTTTCATTATAGTTTTGCTCTCTAAGCCATTTTCTGATTTTATTTTTTGCACCAGTTGTAACTGCAACATTTAACCAGTCTTTACTTGGACCTTTCGCATTTTTTGACGTGATAATTTCTACTTTGTCGCCTGTTGCCAATTTATAATCCAGCTGAACTATTTTTCCATTGACTTTTGCTCCAACACATTTCCCCCCGACATCTGTGTGAATAGTAAAAGCAAAATCTATTGGTGTTGCTCCCATTGCAAGTTCTATAACATCTCCCAGTGGAGAGCAGACAAAAACGCTCTCTTTCAAAAGTTCTTCTGTGAATCCCTTGACGAACTGCTCACTATTTTCGCTGTTCTCATTTTGCTGACTCTCAATTACTCCACGAAGCCAACCGTACACCTCGTCATTTTTTGCAGAAAAGCTTGTCTTCTCCTTATAATTCCAGTGAGCAGCAATTCCTTCCTCAGCAATTCTATTCATCTCTTCTGTTCGGATTTGTACCTCCACAAAATTTCCTAATGAGTCAATGATGGTCGTGTGTATCGACTGATAATTATTCGCCTTTGGTACAGAAATATAATCCTTAAATCTTCCTGGAACTGGTTTATATTTACTCTGAACAATTCCAAGAATATGATAACATGCAGCCTTGTCAGCTGCAATAATTCTTATTCCAATCATATCATAAATATCGCCAAAAGATTTTCCCTTCTCATATATTTTTTTGTAGATACTATAATAATGCTTAAATCTTCCTGTGATAGTTACTTCTAGCTTATTTTCTTCTTCTATTATTTTTCGCATGTCTTCTATAAATTTTTCAATAAATTCTTCTCTCTCAGATTTATTGACATCAAGCAAACTTTTTAGCTCTTTATATTCTTTTGGGTGCAAATATTCCAAGCACAAATCTTCGAGTTCCCATTTTATTTTTGCTATACCGAGCCGATGTGCAAGTGGTGCATAAATATCCAAAGTTTCTCGAGCGATGGCTTCTTGTCTCTCTGGCTTTTTATATTTCAAAGTCCTCATGTTGTGAAGACGGTCAGCCAACTTTATCATTATCACGCTAAGATTTTTTGACATAGCAAGAATCATTTTACGAATACTTTCATATCTATTGCTTGGACCGCTTGGCAAATTTTCGAGCTTGGTAACACCGTCGACTATCTCGGCAATTGTTGTACCAAAATTATATTCGATGTCAGCAATAGTAATAAGAGTGTCCTCAACAATGTCATGCAAAATTCCAGCAATAATTGTTTCTGTGTCCATTTTCAAATCAATTAAAATTTTCGTAACTTCAACAGGGTGCAAAATATAATTTTCACCTGATAGACGAAATTGTCCGACGTGAGATTCTTCCGCTAAAATAAAAGCGTATTTTATTTTCTCTATGTCAACGTTCAGATTAT
>JBOFDW010000027.1:0-8398 GCA_051647385.1 Fusobacteriaceae bacterium | reverse complement strand
AAAATAATTCTGAGTATCAGAAGCCAGAAAAATTTGATATTAAACCTACAAAAGAAAATAATGTTGTTTTCACAGATCCAGAAATTACTGACACAAGTTTTCAGCTTGCAACTTCTGGCGTAACAAATCCTTTAAATAATCAGTTACAAATAAAAAATCATTTTTTGAAATCGCTTTTTGGTAGAATCATGAGCTCAAGATTTTCTGTGATTACCAAAGAAAAAAATTCTCCAATCGTTGGTGGCGGTGCAAATGTTTTTCGCTTTGGAGATTTCAATGAGTTCTCCATGATATCTTCTCAACTAAAAGAAGAAAAAGTTTTGGACGGAATTACGCAAACTTATGAACAAATAAAAATTTTGGCAGATTATGGTCCTTATAAAGAAGAATTAGAAAATTCTAAAAAAGAAGAGCTGGCAAATGCTGAAAATTATGCGAACAATAAAAATACAATTGATAATCAAGTTTATGTGCAACAATTAAATGATGTCGTAACTTATGGTGACACGTTTTTAAATATGGACGAAAATTTAAAATATACAAAAAAAGCTTTGAGTTCTATCACAGAAAAAGATATCCAAGAATTTGCGAAAAAGTTCTACGAATCTTCAAAGCTAAATTATTTATCTATGCCAAAAAAAGAATCTCTAAAAATTCCTACAGCTCAAGATATTGAGAAAATAAAAATTAATACTAAAAATAAAAAACTAGAAAATTTTAAGAAGCCAGAAAACGGCGAGATAAAATTTGTAGAAGTTCCAGCAGGAAAAATTTTAATTTCAGAAGTTTTAAATTTGAGTGGGAACCCTGTAATTAAAGGCGAATTTTTTGAAGTATTGAAATATAATCTCTCAAACGGAATACAAGTTTATCATAAAAATACAACTTTTGAGGAAGATAAAATTTCTATAAAGATTTTCAAAGAGGAAGGAAACTCAAATAATAATTTGGTAGAATATATTAATTCTGGTATTGCAACAGAAATGCTTAGCTCATCTGGGATTGGGAATTTGTCGCCAAATGAATTTGAGAATTTTATGAAGGGCAAAAATTTTAATATCACACCATACATCACGGATTATGAGCAAGGAATTGTTATATCCAGTGACAAGAAAAATCTTGAAACGGCAATTGATACAACAATTACAATGTTCATGAATAATAAGTTTGACGATAATATTTTTGAAGTTAAAATGCAAGCTAGAAAAGAAAATATAATGAATAGACTCAAATCTCCAGACAATAATTTTGATGATTTAATTGCAAAAAAACTTTATAATAATAATCCACGTCGAACCTCTGTTACGCTAAAAGATTTGGAAAAAATAAATAAGCAAGAAATTTTGAAAATATATAATGATAAATTTTCTAATTTTGCTGGCTATAAAATTATCATAGTTGGCTCAGGAAAATATGTCGATATAAGAAAAATTGTAAGTGATAAATTTGCTGGATTGCCAACTGATGAAAAAAATTCTAAAACTTTTAAAAATTTAGGAATAAAATTTCCTTCAGGAATAATAAAAGATTCTATAAAAAGTGGCGAAGATAAAAAATCTAAAGTCAGAATTTATTATCCCATCAAAGCAGAATACTCAAAAATAAATCGTGATAAACTTTCTGCGTTCACAGAACTTTTGAAAATTATTCTCATAGAAAAAATCAGAGAAGAACGTGGGGATGTTTACTCAATAAGTGCTGGCTGGAGTTTTGAATACATGAATCACGGGGAAAATTATTTTGTGATTGGTTTTTCAGCAGATGACAAAAAATCTGACGATGTTGCCGAGACTACCAAAAAAGTTTTTGCAGATGTTATTGCAGGAAAATATGACGAGAAAAAATTAAATATTGTGTACGAAAATTACAAATTAAATTATGAGACATCTTTATTACAAAATGGTTTTTGGATGAATTATATATATAAATATTCTTTTGACGGAAATAAAAATTATAAAATTTTATCTCCAGAAGAATTTAAAAGTTTAAATAATTATGAATCTCTAAAAGATTTTGCAAATAAATTTATAGATCAAAAAAATTATGTTCAACTCACTTTAAAGCCTGCAAAATAATTTGTAAAAATTATAAAAAATTTAATATTTTAATTTAAAAAAGATATATTAAAAAAATTTAAGGAGGAAAAATTAAGATGAAAAAGATTTTGTTTGTGTTGCTAATGTTGTGCTTAGGTTCGGTTGGTATTTTTGCTGAGGTAGAAAAACCTGTTTCTTCAAAATTTAAAGTTGGGGATAAGTTGCCAAATATTACCGTGAAAAGTTTTGACGGGAAGGAAACTATTTCTACGGATTCTTTTCGTGGGAAAAAAATAATTTTGAATTTTACTGCGACTTGGTGCCCGTACTGCCAAGAGGAGAAAAAAATATTCAATGTAGATTATAACAACAAATATAAAAATAATCCAAACTATGTTGTAATTGTACTTTTTGGTTACGGAGGCGGAGAGGGGCAAGACACTGTTGCAAAAGCTCAGAAATATATGAGCGATAGCAAATATAATTTCCCAGTATTTTTTGATCCGAATAAACAAATCTTAAATCAAATGGGCGTTTCTACAATTCCTACAACTTTTCTTATTGATGAAAAAGGAATAATTACTGAGATGGGTGGAGAATATTATAACTTGCCGTCGTTAAAAACTTCGTTGCCAATAAAAGTTCCTCAAATAAAAAAATAAATAAAATAAAAAAATATGGCTGATAATTTCAGCCATATTTTTTTTGTAAAATTTCAGAGAAGACGTTTGAGGTCTGAAACTATAGGAAAATTTTAGAGAAGGGGGAGCAGGGTGGCGACCGATAAGCCACCCATAATAAAACTTTCTAAGAATATTTTTATTTCAAAAAATCTTGCACCTAAATAAACGTGACATCTTTTAATTATTATCGTATATTATTTTTAGAGAATAATTTATTATTTAAAATAAATATTTTCAAGACAAAGTTACGCCAAATATGTAGTAAAAATTGTTCAGGCATGCTTGAACGTTCCTAGGGCTTAAAGGAATAATCGGTGCGGCGTGAGAAAATTATTTAAAATTTTAATTTTGAAATTTTATTTTTTTCTCCCAGAGTATGGATTCGAATCTAGCCGGTTTGGGTGCTTTAATAAAAGCATTGGTGGTCTCTGATTTTGGAGAGGTCTAAAAACTCGCCGCAAAACTTCCTGCGTAAGAAGTGCGAGTCCCACTTGGGTTAGGGAAAGTGGGTTCATTTTTCTGGAAAATGATTTTTGGATTTCTTCTTTGCTGTTAAAAATAATTTTTTTGTTTTTAACAGTAAGGGAGAACATGGAGGGCGTCAAGCCGAAGGCTGTTATAAAAAAGACGCCCGATTCTTGAATTAATATTTTGCTAAAAATTTTACCGGCTCTGAGTAACGATGGCTCTGCCCTCGAACACCCGTTAGGGAAATGATTTCCCTAAGACCCTCAGCCAATCGGTCAGTCACTTTTTTATATATAAATAACAAGACCGACTGATAAAGAGGTGCAGGGGACGAGTTCCCTGCTGGGGGAAGTTTGAAGGGGGCAAAGCCCACTTCAATAGGATTAAAAAAAATTTTTTTATATGCGAAAAATTTATATAATTTTTATACTAATTGTGATATAATTTTTAAAGTAATATAAAATTGGAGGAGATTGAGAATGAATTTACCAAAACCAGGGGTTTTACATTATGACACCTTAATACACGAGATTGAAAAAGGACTAATAAAAATTCCTCAATTTCAAAGAAAATTTGTTTGGGAAAAAAAGGCAGTATCTGCATTGCTTGATAGTATTTTAAAAGGATACCCAATAGGAACATTTATTTTTTGGAAAACTAAAGAAAAATTACGTTCTGTAAAAAATTTAGGAGGAATAGTTTTTCCAATCACACCAGAAGGAGAATTTATTCAATATGTTTTGGATGGACAGCAGAGAATAACTAGTTTATATATAGGAATAAAAGGAATGAAAATTGATGATATTGATTATTCAGAAATATATGTCGATTTAGAAGCAGAAGAAAATTGTGATATAGTCTTTACAGATATTGCGAATAAAAAGGAAGGAACATATATAAAAGTTAAAGATTTGATTTATGGAGGTCTAAGTCTTGCAAAACAATACGATGAAAAACATCATGAAAAGATAGAGACTTACTCTAATGCTTTTAAAACATATTCTTTTTCTAAAATAGATGTGGACAATATTCCTCTTGATACTGCAACAGAAATATTTACGAGAATAAATGTTGGCGGAGTTCCTTTGACTGTTTTTGAAATTATGGTTGCAAAAATATTTGATGAAAAAATAGGGTTTGATTTATCAGAAAAATATAATGAATTAATAAATGAATTAGTCGATGTGAATTATGAAACAATAAAAAATTCTACAGTTTTACAAACTGTTGCAGTTTGTTTATCTAAGGAATGTGCTAAACATAATATTTTAAGATTAAAGAAAGACGAATTTATTAATTCATGGGATAATATTACTGATTCGATAAAAACAACCGTTGAATTTTTTAAAAATAATTATCAAATTCCTGTTTCACAATTATTGCCATATGACGGATTAATAATTCCATTCAGCTATTTTTTCTTTATGAAAAAAGATAAACCATCTGGTTCACAGGCTAAATATTTACAAGATTATTTTTGGAGAGTTGTATTAACTTCAAGGTTTTCTAGTGCGCTAGAAGCAAAAATCGCATTTGATATAGAAAAAATAAATTGTATTCTAAATGAAGATTTTGAAAAATATGAAAAGATAAGGGAAATAATTATAGATATTAGCCCTCAAAGTATAAAAAATAATGGTTGGTTTTCAACTGGAACGGCGTATATAAAAGGAATTTTGTGCTTATATGCCTCAAAAATTCCTTTGTCTTTTAGAGACAATTCAATTGTAAATATAAGTAATGACTGGCTTCATAAAGCTAACAGCAAAAATTATCATCACTTTTTCCCAAAATCTTATCTGGAAAAAAATGGAGTAGATCCTTCTTTGGCAAATAATGTTGCGAACATTACAATTGTAGATGATTATCTAAACAAAAGATCTATTGGAGCAAAATCCCCTCGAATTTACATGCCTGAATTTGAAAAAGATAACCCAAAATTGCAAAAAGCTTTAGAGAGCCATCTCATTGATGATTTAAATTCTTTTGGAATATTGGAAAATAATTATGAGATATTTTTAACAAAACGTTTAGAAAAGATTTCTAAAGAACTTCAAGAGAGATTAATTATTTCTGATAATGATAGAATTTAAATAATTCAAAAAATAATATTACTTAAAAATTTTTTCACAAAAAAAGCCTCCAAAAAATTTGGTTGGCTTTTTTATTTTGGTCAAGAAAAAAATATAAGCGTAAAGAAAATTTCACTTTTGATTTTATCTGTAAATTATGATATAATACACCTCAGAATATATTAAGGGGTTGATTTGGTGTTTAAGAAGTTGGAAGAGGTTGTTGCGAGACACAAAGAGTTGTTGGATTTACTTGGAAGCTCTGAAGTTCTTGCTGATCCAAAAAAAATGATGGAGTACAATAAAGCTCTGACAAATATTTCGGAAATAGTTGAACGATATAATAAATATAAACAAGTGTCTGCTGATTTGGAATATTCCAAAGAGGCGATTAAAAATGAAAAAGATCCTGACATGAGAAGCATGTTGCAAGAAGAAATAAAATCAATTGAAGAGGCAATGCCTGAATATGAAACGCAACTTAAAATTTTACTTTTGCCAAAAGATGAGAACGACGATAAAAATGTTATCATAGAAATTCGTGGAGGCGCTGGCGGAGATGAGGCGGCTCTTTTTGCTGGAAATTTATTTAGAATGTATTGCAGATATGCCGAGCGAAGAAAATGGAAATATGAACTTATGGAGAAACAAGAAATCGGAGTTGGCGGACTGAAAGAAGTTGTGTTCATGATTTTTGGTCAAGGTGCTTACTCGAGATTAAAATTTGAATCTGGAGTTCACAGAGTTCAAAGAGTTCCTGAGACGGAAGCGTCTGGAAGAATTCATACTTCCACGGCGACAGTTGCAGTTTTGCCAGAAGTTGAAGAAGTTGGTGCAGTTGAAATAAAACCTGGCGATTTAAAAATAGATGTTTACCGTTCTGGCGGAGCTGGAGGTCAGCACGTAAATACAACGGACTCGGCGGTTCGGATTACACATTTGCCGACAAATACTGTTGTTCAATGTCAAGACGAACGTTCGCAATTAAAAAATCGTGAAAAAGCTATGAAACATTTGATGGCAAAACTTTTTGAGATGGAACAAGAGAAACAAAGAAGTGCAATTGCAAGTGATAGAAAATTACAAGTTGGAACTGGCGACCGTTCTGAAAAAATTCGTACTTATAATTATCCGCAAGGAAGAATAACTGACCACAGAATAAAATTTACTTCTCATCAGATGGAAGCTTATATGGATGGGGATTTGGACGAGATGATCGACGCACTTATTACATTTAGCCAAGCGGAAATGTTGAGCAGTAATAACTCGGAAGTGTAGCCATGTCAATGTCACTAATTGAAATAATAAAGTTTGCTGAAGAGTATTTGGGGAAGTACTCGTTTTTAAAGCCTCGACTAGAAGCTGAAAAATTAATTTCTCACGTTGTTAAATTGGATAGACTTGGACTTTACACAAATTTTGAGGCTATTATTTCTCATGAAGAATCCGAACTTATAAAAAAATATTTGAAAGAAATGACAACGAACCAAAAAAAGTTTGACGAATTAAATTTGCAAGAGACAGACTCTGGCAAAGATTTCAAAAGCAAGAACGAAGATTTGCTGGCAAAAACAATTCAATACTTAAAAGAAAAATTTGTTCCTGAGGCGAAACTTGACGCAGAATATATTTTTGCTCATGCTTTAAAAGTCAATAGAAATTTGCTGAGGTTTCAACTTTCAAAAGAAATTCCTGAAGCAAAACTTGAAGAGATAAAAAAGATGACAATTGCTCGTGGAAAATTCAGAAAACCTCTCCAACAAATTTTGGGTGAATGGGAATTTTATGGGCTGAATTTTATTGTGAACGAAAAAGTTTTAATACCTCGACAAGATACAGAAATTTTGGTGGAGACTTGCAAACATTTATTAAATAATAAAGAAAATATAAATATAAATTCAAGTTTAAATATTTTGGACATTGGAACTGGAAGTGGTGCTATTGCTGTGTCTCTTGCCAAAGAATTAAAGTCTTGTAATATTTTGGGAATAGATATAAGCGATGATGCGATAAATTTGGCGAAGAAAAATGCAGAATTAAATGGCGTGAAAAATATTTCCTTCATGAAGTCGGATTTATTTTTTGGATTAGATAAAAATAAAAAATTTGATTTGATAGTTTCAAACCCGCCGTATATTCCTTTGGAAGAATATGAAAAACTTATGCCAGAAGTTCGTGAACATGAACCAAAAATTGCTCTTACTGACGGCGGTGATGGATATTCTTTTTACGAAAAAATTTCAAAAGAAGCTGGGAATTTTTTGAATGAAGGCGGATATTTAGCGTTTGAAGTTGGATATAATCAGGCTACAAAAGTTGGAGACCTTATAGAAAAAAATGGACTTATTTTATCTGAGATAATAAAAGATTATAGTGGAATCGAGCGAGTAGTTATAGGAATAAAATCTGAGATTAATTCTGATGCAAATATTAATGGTGAAAATATTTTAGAAGAAGATGAAAATGTTGAAGGCGAGAATTTCGAAGAAGAAAAATTATAAAAATAAAATTTAAAGAAAAAAAATTTAGAAAATATTTATTTTAGAAGGAAAAAGATGTCGACAAAACTTAATGATTATGATTATTTTTTGCCAGAAGAACTAATCGGACAAAAGCCGAGAGAACCCCGTGATTCTTCAAAACTTATGGTCATAGATAAAACTCAAAAAAAAATAATTCACAAAAACTTTTATGATATAATTGACTTTCTAAATAGTGGAGACGTTCTCGTAAGAAATTCTACGAAAGTCATTCCAGCAAGAATTTTTGGTCGTAAAATAAATAGCGAAAATAATTTAAATCATAAACTTTTTGAAATTTTATTGATAAAAAGATTGGAAATAAATATTTGGGAGTGCCTAGTCCGTGAAGCAAAAAAATTAAAAATAGGTGACGAACTTGCAATTGGAAATGATTTTGAGTTAGTCGGCAAACTTATTGGAATCAAAGACGACGGCAACAGAATTTTTGAATTTAAATTTGATGGAGCTTTTGAAGCCGTTCTTGATAAACTTGGCGAAATGCCGTTGCCTCCGTATATAGTTGAGAAGTTAGACAAAAATAATAAAGACAGATACCAAACTGTTTACGCAAAAAAAGGTGAGTCCATTGCAGCTCCAACTGCTGGATTACATTTCAC
>JBOFDW010000026.1:0-2276 GCA_051647385.1 Fusobacteriaceae bacterium | reverse complement strand
GTAATTAAAGATGTAAAATCTATTGGAGCAACAGCAAAAGTTGGAACTCGAATAGGGCTTTCAAAAACTTATTTCGATGTTTATGGTGAATATAGTTACAGTGATTCACAAAGAACAAAAGGTGGAACAGGTACATTAGTAATTAAATATAAGTTTGGATATTAAAAATAAAAAGAGACTACACTCATGTGTAGTCTCTTTTTATATATTAAACTTTGGAAAGGTATTACTCTCGCACTATTTTGGTCTTATGTCAATAAGAGTCACAAACTTTATCTTTCAGTTTTATGTTTTTAATTTTCTCCAAGTAATCTATCTAAAATTATTGATACTGCCGATCGAACAGATAAATGATTATATTTTGACTGACCACGAATTGGCTCAAGAATATAATCAGAACTTTTCATGACTTCATCTATCAGACCCCAACCTGTTCCAAACAAAAGTAAATAAGTCTCATCATCTGAAAATATTTTATCGCTCAAATTTTTACAGCTGATTGTATTAGAAAATATTTTGGCAGAAGTAGTTATAACTTTTGGTTTCTTGCCCTCGTTTTTTTCTATCTCATTGATGGTGTCTTCAATGCTGATCGAAATTTTTGTGGTAGAAAAAGCTTCTTCTCTGTCTTTATTGTATTCTTTACCAACGCCTTCTTGCCAATATCCGATAATTCTCTCTGTTAATAATTTTTGAGCATCAACAGGAATAATAATATGATATTGTTTTATTCCATAAGTTTTGCAACTCCTAGAAATATCATGGATATCAAAGTTTGTTACAGACGTGCAAACTATTTCAGAATTTTTATTGTAAACTGGATAATGAACCAGTGCTAGATAAATTTTGCTTCTCATTTAATTTTGTATTCCTCTCTAATTTTTTTATTCAAAATATTTTATTTTATCTTCTCTAAATTCTTGTATTTTTCTATCTCGTCCAAATAAACTTTGTAAGCGAACTCAATATATTTAATGTTTTCTTCTGACAAATATTTTACGTCTTTGGCAGGACTTCCAAGAATAAGTCTACCTTCTTTTGCTTTAAGTTTTTCTGTAACAACAGAACCAGCGGCAACAATTGAGTTGGAAGGAATTTTTACACCATTTAAAATTGTTGAACCCATACCTATGACAACATTATTTCCAATTTCACAGCCATGGATTACACAGTTATGTCCAATCGCAACATTGCTTCCAATATTTACACAAGAATTTACGTCTGTATGAATAGTTGTGTTATCTTGCACGCTAACATTATCCCCAATTTTTATTGAATTGGAATCTCCACGAATGACAGCACTAAACCATATACTAACATTTTTACCAGTCACAACATTTCCAATCACCGCAGAAGTTTCAGCTACAAAATTATTTTCTCCGAGCACTGGAATTTTATTTCCAAGTTTATAAATCATAAGAACTCCTCAAACAAAATTTTATTTTCGATAATTTCAAAGCTCGTTATTTAAATCTTTATGTTTAAATAACAAAATTATTTGATTTTCTCATATATTTTTAGACTCAGATTTTATTTGCTCCAAAATTTTCTTTTCTTCTTTGGTAAAATCTCTGCTAGCTAAAAGTTCTGGTCGACGTAAATATGTCCGCTTAAGACTTTCTTTGAGTCGCCACTTTCGTATCTCTTCATGATGACCAGAAAGCAACACATCAGGAACTTTCATTCCGGAAATCTCTGGTGGCTTCGTGTAATGAGGACAATCCAAAAGACCATTAAAAAAAGAATCGTTTTCATAAGACTCTTTTTTTATAACATCTGGAATCATACGAGCCACTGCATCAGTGATTATCATCGCAGGAATTTCTCCGCCAGTTAAGACATAATCACCAATAGATATTTCTAAGTCAACAGAATTTTCTACAACTCTTTCATCTAGACCTTCATAATGCCCACAAATTATTGTGAGCTCAGATTCTTGTGAAAGTTCAATTGCAATTTTTTGTGTAAACATAGTACCTTGAGGAGTTGGATAAATAATTTTACCTCCAAATTTTTCTAGGGCAGAAAAAATAGGTTCAGGTTTCATAACCATTCCTCCACCGCCACCAAAAGGAGTATCATCAGCCGTCTTATGTTTATCAAAACAAAAATCACGAATATTTATCACGTTAATTTCTATCTTCTGATTTTTTACAGCACGCCCAATAATGCTTTCAGTCTTGAACTTGTCAAAAAATTCTGGGAATAAAGTAAGTATATTTATTTTCATTTTTCAGCCCTTGCTAATAATATTTTATCTCAAGACACATTTTATC
>JBOFDW010000025.1:0-4016 GCA_051647385.1 Fusobacteriaceae bacterium | reverse complement strand
CAACTCCAATTATAGGATTCATTCCCTGTTTCTCATAATCTAAGTTAGAGTAATTATCAAAAATTAATTTGCTGTTATATGCAGTCAAGTCATAAATTAAATTTTGGTAAGCAGGATAGAAGTCAACACCAAAAAGATTCTTAATTTTTTCTTCAGCTTTAGCCGCTGTCAAATCTTCTCTTAAAATTCCATTATAGAATTTATCTTTATTTAAGCTATAAGTATTTGTATAATTATCTTCTAAATATTTAGCAAGATTTTTGTCAGATAAAACTGTGTCAAAACTTTTTCGTTTTAAAGTAACACTTACAGATTTCCCATCATTACCATAAGCGTAATCTTCAACTTCATAAAAAGCAGAAGAAGATTTTAAGTTTGCATTAAACCAACCATCATAATCTTTTTCTAAATTTGTTGTGAATGCAGTAGGAGTTACTCCATAATTTTGGTATAGACCAACGATGTCAGGAGCTAAATAAATTTCTCCAGAAACTTTTGGTGCGACTAAACTTCCATAATATCCCATAACAAATTTTCCGTCACCAAAATCAGCAACGTCAAAATTTTTGTTTACGATCATTTTTTTTTGGCTAACAATTGTTGCTCTGTTTTCTATAACGAAAGCTCTGTTTCCATTTTCATCAGAGATTAAATTTGTTCCGTCAAGTGTTACGTTTGTACCACCAGATCCGTAAATTGCAACAGAGGTTGGACAAGTTGCAGTTGGAACACCTTCACATTTATTATTTCCTGTACCAGCTCCAGAATCTATTTCTATTTCGCTGTCAAGATTCTCATCAACTAAAGTCACAGTTGCACCGCCAGAAAGTTTTAGAGCAGTAGAATTTTTTGTACCAGCCATAATTTTTATCACAGATTTTCCGCCAAGATAAACTTTTGCATTTGCACCTTCAACATTTATTCCATAACCATTTTCTCCAGAAACTTCTATTCGACCATAATTATAAACTTGAGCACTGTTACTATCCGCTTTTATACCAGAAGAACCATAAAAATTTTTGTCCGCATCAAGTACTCCATTTGAGTGAACATAAATTACTCCAGTCTCCATATTTTTTAAAATAACTGGCTGACCATTAATTGAACTCATGCCATGAACATTTGCTCCAGAGACATAAATAATTCCATAATTTTCTGCAACACCAGTTGTAACAGACATACCAGCCGACAAATTATCTTTATTGACCGAATTTATTTTGATTACTCCATCACGAGCATTTATTATTTTTCCGTTGTTTTTTGCTTCCATTCCTTTTATACTGGCGTTATTATTTACTCCACCAGATTTTAAGTTCAAAGAAATATTTCCAGAATTTATTGCAATTCCTTCAGTGGATATTCCTGTTACAGTTCCAATAAAATCAGTAGAATTATTTATTGTCCCATAATTTAAAATTCGAGAATTTGGACCGTCAGAATATATTCCAAAACTTTCAGTATTGTTTCCAACTCCAAGTAAAGAAATGACTCCATATTTTTCATTGACTAATTTTCCAGAAGTAGTCATCATGCCATAAATTCTATAATCTAAGCCAGTTGCATAAAAAATTATATTGCCGTAATTTATTGCCGTTCCATCTGATTGCATTCCTGCCATACTGCCGTCAGAGTTTTGAGTATTTCCTATGTCTCCGTAATTTAAGATCAAACTTGAAGCATCATCAGATTTCATTCCAATAGTAATGTAACTACTACCGTATCCAGTGATAGAAATTTTTCCACCAGTGGCATTTGTACCAACAGAATTTTTTCCTCGAACATAGATACCAAAAACAGCTTGAGTAGAATTCGTTCTATTGATATTTATTTTTCCGTAATTTATTGCCATAGCATAAGAAGAAGTTGAATCAGTTGTGAGAGCCCCACCAGAGATTCCATTTATGTTTATTGTACCAGTCAAGCCATTAATGACTTTAGAATAATTTTTGTTGGCTTTCATTGCGTAAAGATTAATTCCATTTACATTTAGTGTTGCCCTATTTTCAAAGGTATCATAAGCATTTACGGTTTTAAAATTCATGTCACTACTTGTGATATTTTTGTCAGATGTTATAATGTATTTTTGCCCACTAGAAGAATTATCTCCACCATTATTATTATTGCTATCGTCATTAAATTTACAACCTATCAACATAAAGAATATTATTCCTATAAAACTTAATTTTAAAATTTTTGTCGTTTTCATTTTGCACCTTAACCTTTAAAATTTTTTTGAAAAAATGATTATATTATTGTATCACAATTTTTTTTTTATGTCTATTTAGTTATGATGTTTTAATGATATAAAAAAGACTTTTCTATAAGTTTTATCATGGATATATCTCAAAGAATTTTTTCGCAAAAATAAAAAGAGGTAAACTTAAAATTAAAGTTTACCTCTTTAAAAATTTTTCTAAATATTATTTATTTTAAATATTCTCAAATATTACAACTAGTAATTAAATTTGTATTGAAGTCCACCAGTAACTGTTCCACCAGTAGTTCTGTCACCAGCAAGAGCATAAGCGTACTCAGCATAAACTGAGAAGAAAGGTTTTGACAAAGCAACTCTTACAA
Organism: Fusobacteriaceae bacterium; assembly: GCA_051647385.1. Taxonomy (GTDB): domain Bacteria; phylum Fusobacteriota; class Fusobacteriia; order Fusobacteriales; family Fusobacteriaceae; genus JAGNZR01. The sequence goes on along the minus strand of JBOFDW010000025.1, from coordinate 1,439 downwards.
TTGCATTTGACTCAGCACCAATTTTTGTATAATTATTAATTGTATAGCTTCCATTTTCTGCTCCAGCAACTTGAACATTTACATCACCGATTGGATCACCAAGCTCTTTGCTATAATCTCCTCTTAAAGATGCATCAAGTTTTAATTCATTACCTAAGTAAAATATTTTTCCAAATTTCAAAGCACCAAGTACATTTGATTTTGTAGTTGAGTTAGATTTGAAGTTTACTGCAGTAGCATTTGTTGTAGTCCCAGTTATTTCATTAATTTCATCTTGCTGATTTTGTCCGTAGTCAAATTGAACTTCTGGCAAGATGTACATGAATCCTAAATCAAAGTTTCTGTTTACACGAGCCAATGACCCAAAATATTTTCCTGTTCCAACAGCTTCAATATTATTTCCGTCAACAATTCTTGTGATATCTCCGTTATAAGTTCCAACGTATGGACTCAAGAAGAAATCTACTTTGCTTGACTCAAGTTTGTACGCAAAATAAATATTTGCTTGATAAAAATATGTGTTCTCAAATTTTGACTTATTTTCAAAAGTTGCGTTGCTTTGGTTTATCATTGCAAGACCACCGAATCTGAAATTTTTTGTTCCAAAAGTATCGAACCCAACGAACATAGAATTTTCATTTCCTTTATAACCTTGAAGTTTATTATCCACACCTTTGAAATCAAAATTTCTAGTTTCAATTCCAACGATAGGACTTGTTCCTTCTTTTTCATAATCAAGAGTAGCATAATTATCAAAAATCATTTTGTTGTTATAAGAAGTTAAGTCATAAACTAAATTTTGGTACGCAGGATAAAATTCAACACCAAACATATTTTTGATTTTATCTTCTGTCTGAGCAGCTGTTAAATTTGTTGCTCTTAAAATTCCGTCATAAAATTTATCTTTGTTTGAGCTGTTAGTATTTGTATAATTATCTTCTAAATATTTTGCAAGATTTTTATCAGCTAAAACTGTGTCAAAACTTTTTCGCTCAAGATTTAAGTTTACAGCTTTTCCAGTTTCATCGTACGTAACATCTTTTGCCACAAAAAATTCTGAGTAAGATTTCAAGTTTGCTTTGAACCAGTTAGATTCATTAGAGCTAGCATTTTGTGTGATAGCATTTTTTATAGTTCCAAAGTTTTCATAAAGAGGAACCATGTCTGGAGCTAAATAAATATCACCAGAAACATTTGAAGCAGAAAGTTTTGCATAACTTCCCATTACAAATCTTCCACCACCAAAATCAGCAACGTCAAAGTTTTTGTTTACGATCATTTCTTTTTGGCTAACAATTGTTGCTCCGTTTTCTATAACGAAAGCTCTGTTTCCATTTTCGTCAGCGATTAAGTTTGTTCCGTTTAGTGTTACGTTTGCACCAGTACCATAAATTGCTGGAGCTGCACCTATAGGATCAACAGGCTTATTTCCTGTTCCA
>JBOFDW010000024.1:0-4446 GCA_051647385.1 Fusobacteriaceae bacterium | reverse complement strand
CTGGTGCAAAATATATTGATAAAAATATAAAAGTTCTAAATACTTATATGCCATCTTCAAGTTCTGATCCGTTCAATGACCCTGTTACAGGAAAAAATCTTGCTCAACAAATGATTGACAGAAAGTCTGATATTTTATTTCATGTTGCGGAGCTTAGTGGAGACGGAGTTTTTAAAGCTGCGAAAGAAAATAATATTTTTGCAATTGGTTGTGACAGCGATGAAGACGGAAAATATCCTGGAACAATTTTAACTTCTGTTCGTGTAAGAATTGATAATGCAGTTTATAAAGTTATAAAAGATTTTAGCGAAGGAATTTTTGTTGACGGATATACTTTGGCGAACTTTAATACTGGTGGAATTTCTTTGACAGATTTCACGTACACCAAAGATATTATAGGAGAAAAAAATCTTGAAGCTTTGGAAAAAATTAAGCAAGATATAATTTCTGGAAAAATAAAAATTAACGAGTAAAATAAAAAAATAAAAAATTCAAAGAATAATATTAAAGAAAAAAAATAAGGAGAAATCTCCTTATTTTTTATATATTTAAAAACTTTTCGTTCGCCTCACGAATAAAACTTCCAACATCTTTTGGATGATGAGCGTCGCTGGCTGTAATTATTTGAACTTCAGAATTTTTGAAAATTTTTAAAAGCTCATCAGAGAGTCCAATATCTTTATGTCCATAACGATAATGACATCCAGTATTATTTTCAGCTTTCACATTATATTTTTTCAAAAGTTTTGCGAGCTCTTCATAAGTTTTAGTCAAATCATAACTTGGATAATAGTTGAACATTTTTATTGTGTCAGGATGTGCCAGCTGTGAAAAAATTCCGCTCTTTACAAGTTTAAAAATTATCTCATAATAATCTCGATAAATATCGTCCACATTAAACTTATCCCACAAAATTTTCTTAGAAAAATTCATATCATATAAAATTCCATTTATCGAATGAACCGCCCCAACCAAAAAATCAAACTTATAATTATTCAAAAGATTTCGTAAAAAATCTTCGTTGGCTGGGGAATAACAAACCTCAAGTCCGTACAAAACTTCAACTCCGTTCAAATCCATCTTTTTTATTTCTTCCATGAGATTTATAAAATCTTCCACTGAATCAAGTTTTTTCATCTCAAGCCAATTTTTTTGTTCAGGAATTTTTTTAAGTTCATCATATATCGGCGAAAATTCTTTGAAACGGTGGGTGTGATCTAAAATCTGAATTTTTTTTATGCCACGCTCACGTGCAACTTTCACAAATTCCAAAACATATTCTTTGCTCAAAGGTCCATACTCAAGGTGCATGTGTCCGTCAATCATTTTTCGCTCCTCATAATTTTTAAATATTTCTAAATTTTTAAATATAATATTTTTTAATTTTAATTTTTTAAATATATTTAATATTTTATTTTTTTTAATATTTAAATTAAAATTTTAAAATATAAATTAAATTATTCGAACTTTTATAACTCCGTTCACAGCCAAAAGTTCTTTTGCAATTGAATCAGGCACGGCAGAATCAATATCTATAATTGTGTAGGCAAAATCTCCACGACTTTTATTTAGCATATCGTCAATGTTCAAAGATTTATCGGCAAGAGCAGTTGTAATTGAACTTATCATGTGTGGAATATTTTTATGAATTATGCACAATCTTTTTTTACCAGTGAATGGAAGCTCACAGTTTGGAAAATTAACAGAATTTTTTATCTGACCTTCTTCCAAATAATTTTTAAGTTCTTGTGCTGCCATCACTGCACAATTATCTTCTGATTCTGGAGTTGATGCCCCCAAATGTGGAATTGCAATAATTCCTTTTTCGTTCACAACTTCAGCAGAAGGAAAATCTGTCACATAAGTAGAAATTATTTCATTTTTAATTGCTTCTTTTATGTCAGAATTATTTACAAGTTCTCCACGAGAAAAATTTAAAAGTCTAAGTCCTTTTTTAGTTTTTGCGAAAATATTCTTGTTAAATAAATTTTTATTTTCTGCTGTATAAGGAATGTGAATTGTTATATAATCGCAAGTTGCAAAAATTTCCTCAATATTTTTTGCCTTATTAATTGTTCGGCGAAGATTCCAAGCAGCGTCAATGGATATAAACGGATCGAAACCATAAACTTCCATCCCGAGAGAAATCCCAACGTTGGCAGTCATGACACCAATTGCACCAAGACCAATTACGCCAAGTTTTTTTCCTTGAATTTCTGGACCAACAAAATTTGCCTTCCCTACCTCAACGATTTTTTCTATTTCATTTTGACCAGCAAGAGAGCTCACCCAATTTATTCCGTCAACAATTTTTCTTGAAGACATTAGAAGCGACGCTATAACAATTTCTTTAACTGCATTGGCATTTGCCCCTGGAGTATTAAAAACTACGATACCTTTTTCAGCACATTTATCAATGGGAATATTATTTGTCCCAGCTCCGGCTCTGGCAACTGCAAGAAGAGAATCTGGCAAATCCATTTCGTGCATATTGAAACTTCTCAAAATTATTCCTTCGGGATTTTTTTCGTCAGAACTCACTTTATAATTTTTCAGCAAATCTGTTCCGCATGTTGCAATTTTATTTAACGTTGCGATTTTATACATAAATTTCCTCCGTTATTTTTAGTTTTATTTTAAAATATTCATGAGGGCTTATCTGTCGCCCTCAAACTCCTTCTCAATAACTTTCCTCCGATATTTTAGTTTTAGTTTTAGTTCTTTTTAAATATTTTATGGTGGCTTAGCGATCGCGACCATACCACTTCTTAAGAATTTTCTTGCTCAAACTTTTTCATGAAATCTATAAGTTTTTTTATTCCGTCAACTGGCATAGGATTATAAATGCTGGCTCTCATTCCACCAACCAATCTATGTCCAGCCAAATTTACCAGACCATTTGCCGTAGCTTCCTTAACAAATTTTTTATCAAGCTCATCATTTCCAGTAACAAAAGTTACATTCATTCGTGACCTATCTTTTTTCGTAACGGGATTTTTAAAAAGCTTAGAATTATCAACATAATCATATAGCATATTTGATTTGTCAATATTTATTTTGCTAAGCGCTTGAACTCCGCCCTTAGATTTTATCCACTCAAACATTAATTTCGCCATATAAATTCCATACGTTGGTGGCGTGTTATACATCGAACCATTTTCAACTTGCAATTTATAATCCATCATTGACGGAGTATTTTTTGGTGCATTGCCAACCAAATCTTCACGAACAATTACTATTGTAACTCCAGAAGGTCCAATATTTTTTTGTGCACCTGCATAAATTATTCCAAATTTTTTCACGTCAACCATCTCAGACAAAATATTTGACGACATATCAGCAACCAACGGAATATTTTTCGTGTCAGGAATCTCCGCCCAACGAGTTCCGACAATTGTGTTATTCATTGTGATGTGGAAATAATCCGTACCAGCAGAAAGTTTTTTTACATCAAATTCTGGAATAGAACCATATCCAATCTCTTCCGAAGAAAAAGGAACGTTAATAGTACCAAACTTCTGAGCTTCTTGCAAAGCCTTCTTAGCAAAAATTCCTGTGTTCGCATAGTCAGCAATTTTATTTTTCATGATGTTGGCAGGTATCATTCCGAATTGTGTTGAAGCACCGCCCTGCAAAAATAAAACTTTGTAGTTGGAAGGAATATCCATCAGCTCACGCAAAAGTTTTTCAGTCTCCTCGATAATTTCCATGTACGCCTTTGATCTGTGGCTCATTTCCATAACCGACATTCCATCCTCGCCATAATTTACAAGCTCTTTCGCCGCCTTTTCCAAAACTTCAACCGGCATCATTGAAGGTCCTGCAGAAAAATTAAAAACTCTTTCCATTTGTAACACGCTCCTTAAAATTTTTTTGTAAGAATATTTTTAATATAAAACTTAAAAAATAAATTTAAAAATATAAAAAACCACTTAGACTAATGCCTAAATGGTTTTATTTAAAATTATGACTAACCTAAATTAATAAAAAGATAGATTAATAGTTGCACAATTTCCCATTTCTCTGGCATCTGTTTTTTGTTAGTACAAAAAGATTTGTGCCTAGAGAATTTCTCAAAGACTCAAATCAAATTACACAGCCATAGGAAGTGGAAACTACTATTATAACTATTCTTTTTATCATAACGAATCTCCTCATAATTTTTTATATTTTTATAATCATACACTATATATTTTTTGTTGTCAAGTTTTTTTGAAAAAAAATACACAAGTTTAAAATAAATTTTTTATTTTTTCAAAATGGTCTTATGTCAATAAGAGTTACACAATTTATCTTTCGATTTTTTGTGTTTTATTTTTAAATTTTGTTCAAATTCTTCAGGCGATATATATCCCAAAGAACTATGAAGCCTTTTTCTATTGTAAAATCCTTCTATAAACTTAAATAATTCTAATCTCATCGTTTCGCTATCTTTTATCTTTTTCG
>JBOFDW010000023.1:0-6566 GCA_051647385.1 Fusobacteriaceae bacterium | reverse complement strand
AACCCCTTCTCTAAAAAATTAGAAAAAATATTTGAGGTGCGTAAAAAATGTCAAAAATTTTAAAACTTGCTCTTGTAAATTTAATGCCAACAAAAATTGAAACAGAAAAACAATTTATGCGACTGCTAAAAAATTCTGGATTCAATTTTGAATTGGATTTGATAACGACAAAAACTTATACGGCAACTCACGTGTCTCAAGAACATCTTGAAAAATTTTATACTTACTTTGAAAAAATTCAGCATAAAAATTATGATGGAATAATTATAACTGGTGCACCAGTTGAGGAAATGAAATTTGAGGACGTGAAATATTGGCGTGAACTTCAAGACATAATGGACTTCTCAAAAACAAATTCAAAATCAACTTTGCATATTTGTTGGGGAGCTCAAGCTGGACTCTATCATCATTATGGAATTCAAAAATATCCGCTGGGCAAAAAAATGTTCGGAATTTTTCCACAAAAAATTTATTCCTCTGATGCAAAAATTTTGACAGGATTTGACGATGAATTTTTCGTGCCACATTCAAGGCACACAGAAATTTTAAGAAAAGATTTAGAGAAGAAAAGTTTGGAGCTAAAAATAATTTCTGGCTCAGATGAATCTGGTGTTGGTATGGTTCAGAGCTTTGACGGCAAGCAAATATTTTTGACTGGACATTCTGAGTATGACGACATAACTTTGAAAACAGAATATGAAAGAGACGTCAGCAAAAATTTGCCGATAAATGTACCAAAAAATTATTTCAGAGATGACGACCCTTCAAAAGAAATTATTGTTAGGTGGAGGGCACACGCCAATTTACTTTTTGCAAACTGGTTGAAGGGGATTTTATGAGAGTAGTAAAAAAATACGGAGGCAGTTCTGTTGCCACAACAGAAAAAATAAAAAATATTGCGAGACATATTGCCGACGCAAAAAAAAATTCGATTAATATTCTTAGTAAAAATCCAGATAAAAATTCTAGCGAAAAAAACATGCAAGAATTTGGCGACGAAATAGTCGTGGTAGTTTCTGCAATGGGGAAAACTACTGACACTCTCATAAAACTTGCGAACGAAATTAGTTGCACACCTGACATACGTGAGATGGATGTTTTGCTTTCAATTGGAGAACAGCAAACAATTTCTCTGCTCAGTATGGCACTGAAAGAATTTGGTTGCAGTGCCATATCTTTGACTGGTTCTCAAGCTGGAATAAAAACAATAGGTCACCACACGAAAAGTAAAATAGAGATGATAGATACAAGTCGCATTGAAAAATATTTGCAAGAAGGGAACGTTGTTATAGTCGCAGGATTTCAAGGAGTCAACGCCAACGGAGATATTACAACTTTGGGGCGTGGCGGATCTGATACTACGGCGGTAGCTTTGGCGGCGAGCTTGGGTTGCGAGTGCGAAATTTATACTGATGTTGACGGAATATATGGAGTGGACCCACGAGTCTACCCAACCGCAAAAAAACTTCCGATGATATCTTACGAGGAGATGATGGAAATGTCACATTTAGGTGCTGGGGTCATGGAGACTAGGGCTGTGGAAATTGGTCAAAAATATGGTGTCAAAATTTATGTTGGAGAAAGTTTGAAGCCAAAAACTGGAACATATATTTGCGATAAAAATTCCATCATCGAAGAAAAAGCTATAACAGGAATTTCCATTAATAAAAATATAATAATGGTTGAGATAGAAAATTTTGAGAGTAGCATCAAAAATGTCTCGAAACTTTTTTCCTTGATTTCATATTTTGGCGTGAGAGCTGACATGATTTCTCAAACTGAAATTAAAAATGGTAACGGTGCTGTTGCTTTCACTTGTCCAACAAACGACGAAGGATTTTTTGACGAGATGTCCAGTACAATCAAAAAACAGTTTCCAGATATTTTGATACGTAAGAGAAAAGACGTGGCGAAAATTTCTGTAGTTGGAATTGGACTCATAAGCCATTTTGAAATTGTGTCGCAAATATTTTTGACACTTGCAGAAATAAATGTTGAGCTGGAGCATTGCACAACTTCAGAAACTTCAATCTCTCTCATCGTACCAGAAAAATCTGTTCCGAATTTGGTTGAGAAATTAGCTCAAAATTTTAAGCTCTAATATTTTATTTCTAAATATAAAAAAGTCTCAGATAAAATTATACCTGAGACTTTTTTCTTGCATGAGAAATTATTTTGAAATTTAAAAGTTTTTTCGCTCTTGAGAAATAAATTTATCCAAAAAATTTATATGAGCCTTACAACTTTCTGGAGAAGGACCTCCCAAAGTTTTTCTTTTCTTCACGCAATTTTCTATGGAAATATTCTCAAAAATATCTTGCTCAAATTTTTGTGAAAAATTCTTGAACTCTTCCAAAGAAAAATCATCAAGGGATTTATTTTTTTCAATTGCAAAGGCAACCATACCACCAACAATTTTATATGCGTCACGGAAAGGCAAACCCTTCGTCACCAAATAATCCGCAATATCTGTCGCAATAATATGACCATATTTTAGTGACTGAATCATATTTTGTTTTTTAATGGTAATACTTGCGAGCATTTCATTTGCAACAGTGAGACACGCCTTCACAGTGTCGAGACTGTCAAAAACAACTTCCTTATCTTCTTGCATATCTTTATTGTACGCCAGTGGCAAACTTTTCATGGTGGTTAAAAGGCTCATGAGATTTCCAAACACTCGCCCAGATTTTCCACGAATAAGTTCCGCTGCGTCAGGATTTTTTTTCTGTGGCATGATGCTGCTTCCAGTTGAAAATCCATCGCTGATTTCTATATAAGAAAAATCGCTGGACGAAAAAATTATTAGCTCTTCGCAAAGTCTTGACAAGTGCATCATGATTATCGAGGAACAATTTAAAAATTCTATGAGATAATCTCTGTCGCTAACTGAGTCCATAGAATTTAAGCTGGCAGACTTAAAGCCCAAAAGTTTTGCCACATAATCTCTGTCGAGGTCGTAAGTTGTTCCAGCAAGAGCAGCTGACCCAAGAGGGCAAGTGTCCATGAGGTTATAATTATTTTGTAGTCTCAAAAAATCTCGTCGAAACATTTCCGCGTACGCCAAAATATAATGTGAAAAAGTTATCGGCTGAGCTTTTTGCAAGTGAGTGAACCCTGGCATATAAGTTTCCAGATTATTTTTTGCGTGGGAGTTTATAGTTTCCAGCAAATTTAGAAGCAAAGAATTTACAGATTGAATTTCATCCTTCATAAAAAGTTTCATGTCAACAGCGACTTGGTCGTTTCTACTTCGACCAGTGTGAAGTTTTTTTCCGACGTCACCAATTCTATCAATCAAAATTTTTTCGATGTTCATGTGAATGTCTTCGTACTCAATGGAAAATTCTATTTTGTCAGATTCAATTTCATCCAAAATTTCCAAGAGAGTTTTCTCAATTAATTTTGCCTCGTCACCAGAAATAATTTTTTGCTTGGCAAGACCTTTCACATGAGCGACGCTCCCCATGATGTCATATTTATAAAGTCTCGCGTCGAAAGTTATTGACGAGTGGAAGTTTAAAAGCAAATCTTTTGCCTTCTCTTTGAAACGACCAGAAAAATATTGCATGATGAAAACCTCCGTGGTAAATTATTTGTTTCAAAATTTTGCTAGAAATTATTTCAAGTTTAAAAATACGAGTCCGACCAAGCAAAAAAATATTCCGATAATATTTAGAGTAGAAATTTTTTCTTGGAAAAATATTAGCCCGATTGGAATTAAAAGTAAGGCAACTGCCACGTTGGCAAAAATTACCGCAGTGTTCATGTTCCACCCAGAGCGATAAATTAATAAGAAACCTGCTTCGAGTCCGATGATTGAAAATCCCAACAAAATATTTCCTGCATTTAGATATTTAAAATTTTCCATGATTCTAGTTTGACTCGGGAAAAATGGAATGAGAATTAAGCAGCCTATTATTGCAATGATGTAAGTTACAATAAGTGAGACCAGCGGATTTATTTTATCGGAAATTATTTTTTGTGACACGTGATAAAAAACATTTGACACAACAGCTAGCGACATTGAAAAAGCTAGTCCCTTCATAAAATTCCTCCTCCAAAATATTTCTCTTCGCTTTCAACTTGACAAGAGGCGTTGCCTCTTGACTCAAAACATTTTATTTTATTTTTTTATAGTATTGTTGATTATTTTCTGTCTTTCCAAGAGCAACAAATTCACCTTTCTGATCTTTTATAAAATAGTCATAAAATTTTCTACCAGCTCGAGTCTTTATTGTACTTTGTGGATTACCATTATCTCTATCAATTCTATTCCATAAATATCCAACAAATAAATCTTTGACTATAAACTCCTCGCCTACTCTTATCTCTTTCACCATTGCTTTTGCTATTTCAAATAAATCATTTTCGTCTAAGTTTGAATACATAAAAATTACCTCCTCCTAAAATTTTTTTGCTCTTATTTTATTTCTTCCCGTGTCTCATGATGGACTCAATTTTTATTGGTAGCCCAAATAAATTTATGAAACCTTCTGCATCCTTCTGATTATAAACCGAATCTTTTTCAAAGGTAGAAAATTCCTCTGAGAAAAGTGTGTATGGAGATTTTGAGCCAGCCAAATTTATATTTCCTTTATAAAGTTTCAACTTAATTTCCCCAGTGACAAATTCTTGTGTCACGTCGACGAAAGCCGACAAAGCTTTTCTAATCGTTGTGAACCATTGCCCGTTATAAACCAATCTCGAAAAATCATGTGACAATTTTATTTTCGTTTGCATAGTTTCTCTGTCGAGGCAAAGTCTCTCAAGCTCATCGTGTGCATAATATAAAATTGCTCCGCCCGGAGTTTCATAAACCCCACGAGATTTCATTCCGACCAAACGATTTTCCACCATGTCCAAAACTCCGACCCCATGTTTACCACCAATCTCGTTTAATTTTTTGATGAGTTCTATCCCGTCAAGTTTTTGTCCGTTCAAGGCAACAGGAATTCCTTTCTCAAAATTTATCGTGAGATACTCAGCTTCGTTAGGAGTTTTTTCAAGCTCACTCACCCAGCAAAGTACATTTGAATAATTTGGTTCATTGGAAGGTTTTTCCAAATCAAATCCCTCGTGGCTAATGTGAAAAAGATTTTCGTCACGGCTGTACGGAGATTTTTTATTGAAGGGCAAAGAAATTCCGTGAGCTTCCAAGTATGCAATTTCTTCTTCACGAGATTTTATTTCCCAAATTCTCCACGGTGCAATAATTTGTATGTTGGGGTTTAGAGCCTTAACTGTAAGTTCAAACCTAACTTGGTCGTTCCCTTTTCCTGTCGCCCCGTGAGAAATATATTTTGCTCCTTCTTTTTCTGCAATCTCAACGAGAGCCTTACCAATAATTGGACGAGCCATGGAAGTTCCAAGCAAATATCTGTTCTCATAAATTGCCCCAGCTTTTATTGTTGGAAAAATATAATCGTTCACAAATTCTTTTTTCTTGTCGATCAAATAAAATTTGCTCGCTCCAATTTTCATCGCTCGTTCTTCCACAGCTTTGAAATCATCTTTTTGCCCAACGTCAACCGCCACGCAAATAACTTCTATGTTATTATAATTTTCTTTCAGCCAAGGAACTATAACTGATGTATCGAGACCTCCAGAATATGCCAGCACAACTTTTTCGCTCATAATAAATTAACCTCCGTAAATTTTGTCCTAACCTAACAAATTTAATTTTCATTTTTCCATCTGTCATACTTAATGAGTGTAATCTGACAAAATATTAAGTACCCATATATAAATATAATTATAAACATGCTGAAAAATAAAATTTTAAGAAAATTAAAACTTTCCAAATCACAATAGTTAAAAAATATAAAAAGTAATAAAATAGCAAAAATTGATTGAATAGTTTTTATTAACTTCGCCATCACAGAAAATTCAGCTAAATATTTTATTAAAGCACTCGCAATAATTAAAACAAAAAATATTATAAAATATTTGTCTCCAAAACCCGGTTCTTTTTCAGACTCACTTACTAAAAAAACTGAACCCACAACATTAAGACAGAATGCTAGTTTAGAAAAAATATTAATTATTCTGTTAGAAAAAATATGATTTAATCTTGTTTCTGTTTCAAAATTTATTTTATAATCAATTTTTGAATCGTTAAAATTCATTTAAATCAATCTCCTATTTGTTTTACACTACATTTTTATGTACTCTCTTAATCCATAAAAATATTTCCAAGTAAATTTCATATTACTATTTGAACCACTTAGTTTCAAACTTTGCATAAGTTCCATCAGCTTTTATATCAGCAAGAGCCTTGTCAACTTTTTTCAAAAGTTCAGAGGAATCTTTTCTCATAGCAAAACTGTACTCTTCTTTTTCAACATCTATCTCAACTATTTTTAATCCAGGATTATTTTTCACGAAATTTTTTGCAGGTGCAAAGTCAAAAATCAGAGCAACAGCTTTGTCAGTTTTTACTTGAAGAATTCCAGCCGTTGGGTCAGTTACTCTTATAACATTTACCCCACCAAGTTTTGTAAGCATAATATCTCCAGTGTATCCAAGACCTGCCGCAACTTTTTTACCTTTCAAATCATTTACAG
>JBOFDW010000022.1:0-13681 GCA_051647385.1 Fusobacteriaceae bacterium | reverse complement strand
TTCTTGTTGGCAAAGGCATTGGTCCTGCAATTTCTGCTCCGGATTTTTTTGCTGTCTCTGCAATTCTTTTAGCAGACTGATCCAATAAAGTATGGTCGTATGCTTTCAAGTAAATTCTCAATTTGTTTGAAGCCACTTTTATTTTCACCTCCTTAAATTATTTCATACAGCACTTAAAAATTTTCGTGCACCGAAATACTATATCACACTTTCAAAAAAAATAAAAGCTTTTTTTAAAGTTTTGTTGCTGTAAAAAAATTATCACCAAAAATTACTATTGCAAATTTTGAGCAGCATTCATCAGCTGAGGTACGACCTGTTTTTTTCTTGATACAACTCCGTCGAGCCAACAAAGATTATCCTCTATTTTTTTATTAAAAGCTTTCTCCAAAATTTTATCGGCATTATTATTTCCTATGCTTAAAACTTTTGAGCCAGTATTAATTATATCTGTCATAAGTAAAATCACAAGATTGCAGTATTCATCATTTAATTTTTTATTCATGCAAGACAGCAATTCAGACTTTCTTTTTAATAATCCATCTACATCCACGCTATTCACCTGAGAAATCAAAATGGAATTTCCGTTCATATTAAATTCTTTTGAATCAATGGACAAAATTTCGTCAGCAGTCATGTCATTGAAAGAAGTTCCTGCAATCAACATTTCCATCCCTAATTTTTCAAAATCTTTTATATTGGAAATCTGCGATAGTTCATGGACAGCCTCTTTATCTTTTTCAGTACAGGTGGGAGACTTAAAAAGGAGTGTATCTGATAAGATAGCACTCATCAAAATTCCAGCAATATTTTTTGGAGGAATAACACCAGCATCTTTGTATAAATCATATACTATTGTGCAAGTGGATCCAACAGTTTCAGCATTTATTTTAACAGGCTCTGCCGTTTCAAAATTACCGAATTTATGATGGTCAATAACTTGCAAAATTTTTGCGTCATCAATCCCGTCCACAGACTGACTTTTTTCATTATGGTCCAGCAAGACAACTTTTTTCTTCGTAAAATTTATGAGATTTTTCGTACGAATAGTTCCATATACTTCTCCATTTTTATCAACAACAGGAAAGTTCGTCTGAGAACTTTCTTTCATAATATCTTTTATTTCGTGCAAAAAATCATCTGTCTTGAAGCTATAAAAATTTGAAGTAGCCATAATAGAAGATATAGAAATTGACTGGCTAATGAGTCTTATAGTTTTGAAAAGTGGAGAATGAACTCGCACTATAGCACAATCACTATTTACACGTGGGCTTATGAAGTCATCTTCATCGCAACAAACTATTATAATTTTTGCCCCAGCTTTTATAGACCGGTCTATTGCATCAACCATACTTGTTGTCACCACAATATCTCCAACTTTTAAATTATCCAGCTCTGATACAGCTCGCAAAGTTCCTTGAATATTTCCTACAGGATATTTTCCAGAAATCACATCGCCGTTTATTGCACTAAGCAAATTTTCATATGATGTTTGATATTTCTTGAATAAATCTTCATGATTTAAATTAAGGTAAGTGTTCGCTATATCTGAAACATGAATCATTCCCTTTAAATGCTTTTTCTCATCTACCACTGGCAAGCTAGAAAAATTTTCTTTGGTCATTATGTCAAGAGCAACTTTTAACGAAAAATGTTGCTTAATAACTTTTTTCTCAACATGAGTTAGGTCAGAAATTTGAGCACTGACCGTAGTTAAAAGTGGAGGTATCTCGTGTCCGAAATATTCCAATATAAAAGCTGTTTCTTTGTTTATTTCTCCAAGTCTATATGCTTTAGTGGTTTCTATTTTGTTGCAGTTTGATTTTAAATATGCAAAGGCAATTGCCGAACAAATAGAATCTGTATCAGGATTTTTGTGACCGAATGCCAAAATATGTTTCACTTAATATTTCCTCCAAAATTTCTCTTTAAATTCTTTGTCTCTTAAATTAATTTTTTAATTTTATAAATAACGTCTGACATTGTCGACACAACCAAAATACCAAAAGTTAATGCCCCAGCGAACAAGAAAGTCTCGATTCCCTTCTCCATAAAAGCTACGTTATTTTTTTGAACGATATAAAAAAGTGTGTAGAAAACTCCCCCACCTGGAACTATCGGAATTAAGGCAGGAACTAAAAACACCGTAACAGTTGACTTAAGTTTTTTTGCCATGAACTCGCAATAAATACTAAGAACCATTGAAGCAATAAAATAACACGCTACCTCTTGTAGTTTAGCAAATTTTAATGAATCAAAAACAAACCAAGCTATGCCGCCGCCGAGTCCACTGTAAAAATGCTTTCTTCCTCTGACGTTAAAAATTATTCCGAAACAGAGAGTTGCAATAATTGCCATGATAGATTTTAGAAAAACAGCCGTCATGAAATTTTATTCCTCCTAATTTTTTCTTAAACGAATAGGTAAAGCGCGACTCCAGCTCCGACCGCAAGAGATGCCGCAATCATTATTGCCTCAATTCCACGTGAAAGTCCAGAAAGAAAATCTCCAGCTATAAGGTCTCGAATAGAATTTGTAAAAGATAGCCCTGGAACCAAAAGCATGAGCGAACTTATAATTGGAGTTGCAACATTTGTTGTAATTTTCAAACGAAGAGACAAAACTGAAACAGCAGCGCATACAAAACTTGCAACAGCTATTGAGAAAAAATTATTTATTTCAAAAGTCGTTGAAATATCCATAACAAAATACACCAAGAATCCTATGACCAAAACCACGCCGAAGTCTCGGATATTTCCGTCAAACAAAAATGCAAAAAAAGCTGCTCCTCCACAATATCCAAGTACCACAATTTTTTTTGGAAAAGTTTTATACTCCTTTATATCCATAACTTTTCTAAAAAGTTCATCGAAAGTATAATCGTCAAGCTTTCCCAAAAGTTCATTGATCTCGTGAATCCTACCTAGATTTGTTTTTCTACCTCTAATTCTTTCCACAGAAGAAAATAAATTACCATCCTCATCTCGTGCAGAGCAAACTATGCACGTCATGGTTACGAATGGTTCGCCGTGCAATCCAAAATGTTTGCAGATGTCAATGATGGCATCTTCAATCCGATATGCTTCAGCTCCACTTTTCAGCAAAATTTTTCCAACTAAGTTTGCAAGGTAAACAACTTCGTTGGGATTAATTTTTTCTTTAATCTGCATTTTTGCTCCTTGTAAAAATCTAAAAATATATTTATCATAATTATTTTTCTCTAATTTTTTTGCTATCTCTTCACTCAAATAATTTTAAAAGCTCCGAGGAATATTTTCCGTCTGTTTCATGAGTAAAAAGTGGAGGCAAAATTGTCATACCTTCGCTACCATATTTCAGTCCTTCTATCAAAATAATTTTGGCTGGTTTATCAGTTTTAGAGTGGCAAAATTGGAGACGCTTTGGTTCAAGAGAAAATTTTCTGAGAAGTTCTATAATTTCTATCAACCGATCCGCACGATGTACTAAAGCAAAATATCCCTTGTCCTTCAAAATCTTAGAGGCTATTTCAATAATTTCTATTAGCGTAATAGAAATTTCATGCCGTGCAAGTGTCAGCTGATCAAGATCGTTTAGAAGTCTCTCATCCCCTTTGAATTTAAAAAACGGAGGGTTACAAACAACAGCATCCTGAGAACCATGATTAAAATATTTACTCCAATTTCTCATATCATCATGAACAATTTTTATGCGTTCACAAAGATTATTAAGGGAAATATTTCTCTCAGCTAAATCTGCTGACACGTCCTGCAATTCAAAGCCAATGATTTTTGCCTTGGTTCTCTTGGATAAAAAAAGTGGAATAGCACCGTTACCAGTTCCTAAATCCACAATTTTATTTACCCCTCTCCCCACAGATAAAAATTCTGCCACAAGAATTGTGTCCAAAGAAAAGCTGAAATAATCAGAGCGTTGAATAATTTTCAGGTCTTCTTTTTGCAGCAAATCTATGATGGTCTCTTTTTCATTTTTTAGAAGCATCTTTATAAATTTCCTCTATAATTTTTTTTGGATTGATATTATCTTTCTCAATATCTTTGAAATATCTATATGTACCAACTTTTATTTCAGCTGTGGAGTCTTCATCTGCAACAACAATTCCCTTAGGATGAAGTTGCAACGCAGAAATTGTCCACATATGATTCACGCCTTCTTCAATGGCATGATAAAGAGCTCGAGCTTTGTGGTGTCCATTTACCAAAATCAAAACTTCTTCAGAGTCAAGCACAGTACCAACTCCAACAGTAAGGGCAAGCTTTGGAACTTTTGAAATATCTCCGCCAAAAAATCTTGAGTTGGCAATAATTGTATCAGTAGTTAATTCTTTATCTCTAGTTCTTGATGCAAGAGATGACCCAGGTTCATTGAATGCCAAGTGACCATCAGGTCCAACTCCACCTATAAATAAATGTATCTTGCCGTACTTCTGAATTTTTTTCTCATACTCTAATGCCTCAAGTTTTATATCCTTTGCCATTCCATCCAAAATATTTATATTCTCTTTTTTTATATTAACATGATCAAAAAAGTTTTTATGCATAAAGCAATGATAACTTTCAGGATGCGTTTCTTCAAGCCCAACGTATTCATCCATATTAAAAGTTACAACATTTTCAAAACTCAAGACTCCATCCTTATAAAATTCTATAAGTTTTTTATACATACCAAGAGGAGTCGAACCAGTCGGCAATCCTAACACAAAAGGTTTGTCTTGAGTCGGATTGAAATCCAAAATCCTCTTAGCAACATAAGTAGCAGCCCATTCTCCAATGTGGTTATTTTCTGTAATAATTAATCTCATGCGACACTCCTTTAATTTCACTGTTTTTTTATAACAGATAAATATTCTTTAGAAATTCTCTCTATGATGTCATCTCTATCCAAACCTGTAATTTCTTTTATAGCTTTTTTTAAATCATTTTTCTCAAGCTTTTTTTGTAGTTCTTCCGCTTGAGGATCGGATGAATTTCTATAAGCCAATGCACAAGCGACACCATAAATTAAATTATCATTCTTCAAATTATATTCGATAGTTCCTCTTAGTGGTTTTATAAGTCTGTCATTATTTCCCAACTTTCTAAGTGGCTCACGACCAACTCTACCAACTTCATCTTTCAAGTAAGGATTTTTAAATCTTGATATTATTTTTTCGATATATTTTAGATGATCAGCCTCGTTAAAATTATATCTTTTAATCAAAACATTTCCACTTTCTTTCATTGTTGCTATAACTTTTTCTCTTATCTCTGAATTTTCTATGCTCTCTTTTATTGTTGAGAACCCTTTCAAAACTCCGAGATATGCAGTGACAGCATGTCCAGTATTTAGTGTGAATAATTTTCTTTCAACAAAGGCTTCTAAATTTTCAGTCAAAGTCATTCCTGTTATTTCTGGAATATTTCCCTTAAATAATTTTTTATCAACGATCCACTCTTTGAATTCTTCAACAACAACTTTTGTTATGTCAGATTTATCGTCTGACGGTGGAACTATTCTATCAACTGCTGCATTTGGAAACCCAATATATTTTTCAACATATTCTTTTTCGGAGTTTTCAAGTTTTTTAAGAACTTCTTCTTTTAAAAGACTTGAAGCATTTATCATATTTTCACAAGCAATGATATTTAAAAATTTTGTATTACCTGAATTTTTTCTTTTCTTAATTCCTTCTGCTATTTGTAAGGCAATTATTTTTAGGACATTTGGACCAACAGCAGTCGTAATAATTTCAACTTCATTTATGAGGTCAACCATGTCGGCAGAATTTGAAAAGACACCTGATATATTTTGAACTGTCTCAATTTTTTTATCTTCTCCAACTATTTCTACGACATATTTCTTTTCTTTTGAAAGTTTCTCTATAACATCTTTATTTATGTCGGCAAAAATCACTTCATACCCAGACTCATTCAATATTTTTCCTATAAATCCTCTGCCTATATTTCCAGCTCCATATTGTATTGCCTTTTTCAATTTGCTTTCGCTCCTTATTAAGAGAAATTTTTTATAAAATTTTCTATATCTTTAGTTTTTATAAGCTCGTCCAATAATTTTTCATCTTCTATGATATCAGCAAGTTTTGCTATAATATCAATATGCTCATTATTTTTTGCAGCTATTCCTATTACAAGATGTGCTTTATTTCCATTGCCAAAATCAACACCTTTAGGGTATTGCAAAATAACTATCCCAGTATTTAAAACAGAATCTTTTGCATCAGAAGTCCCGTGTGGTATTGCGGTAAAATTTCCTAAAAAAGTCGTTGAAATTTTTTCTCTTTCTAGCATTTTAACAACATAATGTGAATCAACAAATCCAAGCGATTCCATTTTTTTACCTGCTTCTTTTATCGCATCTTCTTTTGAAACAGAAGATAACCCCAAAAATATTTGTGACTCTTTTATAGTTGGTTTTCTACTTTTTTTTTTAGGCTCTGATTTTTCACCTTGAGCATATGAAGAATTTTTCAACTCTTCTACTAAATTATCATAAAATTTATTATCCATAAAATTATCAATAGAAAGATGTGTAGCTTTTGGCACAGTTTTTTTTGCTCGAGAAGTCAAATCTTTATGAGTAATAACTATGTCTATATCGTTTGTCAAATCATTGATAGCTTTATTTGTTACATCAATATTTAATCCACTTGCCTGAACTTTTTTCTTCAATATAGAAGCCCCCATAGCACTTGAACCCATACCAGCATCACACGCTACAACAATTTTTGAAATTGCCCCAGAAATTTTTTTGTTACCTTTCATTTCAGAAACTTTATCTTTAGCTTTTTCCAAGTCATCTTCAACTACTGACGAATTTGTTGCCTTAATAATTATTGAAGCTATAAAAAGTGAAGTCAAAGTTGCTGTAAGAACTCCAACCAAACTTGTTAGCAGACTTCCTTTTGGAGCCATAGCCATAACTGCAAGAATACTACCTGGTGCTGGCGGAGCAACTAACCCTGCTTTAAAAATTACATTAGTAAACACTCCAACAACTCCACCTGCCATAGCAGCAATTATAAGTTGAGGTCTCATAAGAACATACGGAAAATATATTTCATGAATTCCACCAAAAGCATGAATGATTATTGCCCCTGGTGCAGATTGTTTTGCATTGCCTTTTGCGAAGAACATATATGCCAGCAAAATTCCAAGACCTGGTCCAGGATTTGTCTCAATCATAAAAAATATTGACTTTCCAATTTCAGCAGACTGTTGCATTCCAAGTGGAGAAAAAACTCCATGGTTGATTGCATTGTTTAAGAATAATATTTTTGCTGGCTCAACAAGGAGTGAAGTGAGCGGTAACAAGTTCATTTGAACAAGCCAGTTTACGCCTGCAGCCAACCCTACATTTAACTTTTCAACTATTGGTCCAAAGCTTACAAAAGAAATCAGTGCCAATAGCATAGCAATTATTCCAGCAGAAAAATTATTTACTAGCATTTCAAATCCAGACTTAATTTTCCCCTCCAAAAGTCCATCAAATTTTTTGATAATATATCCACCAAGAGGTCCGACTATCATTGCACCTAAAAACATTGGTATTTCTGCTCCCAAAATTACTCCAAGAGTTGCAATAGAACCAACTACTCCACCTCGATGTCCGTAAACAGTTTTACCTCCAGTGAATCCAATAAGTAATGGTAGCAAATATTTATTCATCGGTGACACAAGTTTCGCAAAATTTTCGTTTGGCAACCACCCTACTGGAATAAAAAGAGCGGTGATAAGGCCCCAAGCAATGAATGCACCAATGTTCGGCATTACCATGTTCGATAAAAATCTCCCAAAACTTTGAACTTTAACCTTCAAATCCAACATAATTTCTTCTCCTTCATAAATTTATTTCAAATATTTTTTAGCACAAACTTATTTTAACACACTTTTTATTTTTTCTCAAAAATTTTTATCCTAAAATTGCTAGCAAAACTCCAGCGGCGACTGCTGACCCAATTACACCAGCAACATTTGGTCCCATTGCATGCATAAGAAGAAAATTATTTGGATTTTCCTCTTGACCAATTTTTTGCACGACTCTTGCAGCCATTGGGACAGCGCTTACTCCTGCAGCTCCTATCATTGGATTAACTTTTCCACCAGTAAACTTGCACATGACTTTGCCAAATAAAACTCCAGCAGCAGTCCCAATACAAAAAGCAAACAAACCCATCAACAAGATTTTTATCGTACCTAAAGTCAAAAAAACATCAGCAGAGGTTGTTGCCCCAACTGAAAGTGCAAGAAAAATTGTGATAATATACAACAATGAATTTCTAACGTGCTCAACAATCTTGTTCACTACGCCACATTCTTTGATAAGATTTCCTAACATTAACATTCCAATGAGTGGAGCTGACGACGGGATCAAAGTTATCACGACCAAAGAAGTAATTATAGGGAATATAATTTTTTCACGAGTGCTAACAGACCTCAGCTGAGTCATTATAACTCCACGCTCTTTTTTTGTCGTGAGCAATTTTATAATTGGCGGCTGTATTACAGGTACTAACGCCATATAAGAATATGCCGCAACAGCAATTGGTCCCAACAAATGTGGAGCAAGTTTCGAAGTCAAGTATATTGCAGTTGGTCCATCTGCACCACCTATTATTCCAATAGATGCAGCCTCACCAGAAGTCATACCAAGAAAAACAGCCCCTAAAAATGCACCAAAAATTCCTACCTGAGCAGCAGCTCCTAACAACAAACTTTTTGGATTGGCAATAAGAGTCGAAAAATCTGTGCATGCACCTATAGCTAAAAATATTAGAGGTGGATAAATTCCTAGCTTGACTCCTTGATACAAAATATTTAGTAGCCTACCACTCTCCATAAGACCTTCACCATTAAAGGCTGGCAGGTTCACGAGAAACATTCCAAAAGAAATCGGAAGCAATAAATATGGCTCGTAACCTTTTTTTATTGCGAGGTACATCAAGATGAGCGAAATCATAATCATGATAATTTGTGGGAAAGTTATCAGAGAAATCCCAGTCATCATGTAAATATTTTTAAAAATTTCCATTGAAGCTCCTTGTTTTATGATTCGTGAATTTTATTTAATCGTAATGAGAAGTGTTCCCTCTTCCACTGCCGAACCTTTTGTAATAAAAATTTGCTCGATTATTCCTTCCACAGGAGAAACTATTGGACTCTCCATTTTCATTGCCTCTATTAAAGCAACAACTTCCCCAACCTTAATTTTTTGCTTAGCTTCAACTTTTATTCCAACTATTACACCTTGCACAGGAGATTTTATTTCGTGTAAACTTTTATTTATATTTTTTTGCTCGCTATTAATTTTCTCTGCATTTTTTATTGGCTCAGCTGAAGAAAGCTCCTCAACTTCTACCTCGTAAGTTTTCTCGCCAACTTTTATCCTGTAAGCCTTTATTTTCATCTTTTCACAATCTCCCTGATACTTTTTATTTTTATATTTGCACCCTCAGTATCCTCAGCTGCCAAAATCGATGCCATAATTATTGCAACATTTGCCTCTTCATCTTTTATCTTATCAAAATCTTTCGTTATTTTTTCTGGCTCACTTTTTTTGGCAGGATTCTTTATAAATTTGAAAAGATAGAGCATGAATGAAATTAAGCTCAGAACAAAAAAAACTATTCCCATAGAAATTCCGCTGACTTTTAATGCTTCAAATAAACTCACTGGAAATTATCCCCCTTTATTTTTATATTAAAATATTATATTTATATTTTGGATTTTTGCCTCACTTGAATCTTCTCCTAAATTTTTAGCAGAAGTCCGAGGCTGTTTTTTTTTTGTTTCAAAATATTTTCTTGCAACTTCTGGAAACATTCCATAAGTCAATACATCCTCATCAGATGTTGCGTATGCATTTATTTCTGATTGAAGCTTTTCAAATTCTGGCTCAATTAAATCAGCAGGTCGACATGTGATAATTTTTTCATCGCCAATTATTTTATTGATAATCTCTGGCTTTATTGGTGCAGGAGTTTTACCATAGAATCCTTTTACAAGGTCTTTTATTTCTCGTGGCACAACTTTATATCGTTCACCCGTTACAATATTGAATACAGCTTGCGTTCCAATCATCTGGCTAAGAGGAGTAACAAGAGGAGGGTATCCCATATCATTTCTTATCTTTGGAATTTCTTGCAAAACTTCTTCGTATCTATGCACGGCTTTTTGAGCTGTGAGTTGTGATAGTAAATTTGAGAGCATGCCTCCAGGCACTTGATACTCCAAAATATTTGGGTCAGTAAAAAGTGACTGAGGATTTAGAGTTCCATCATCAAGATATTTTTTTCGTATAGGTTTAAAATAATCTGCAATTTCTTTCAAATAATCTATATTAAGTTCTGTGGAATTTTTTGTGCCAGCCAAAGAATATACGAAAGGTTCTGTGGCTGGCTGAGACGTTCCACCTGCAAAAGAAGATATCGCAGTATCAATTATATCAACCCCAGCATCTATAGCTCGCATGTAAAGCATCTCAGAAATTCCAGACGTAGCGTGAGTGTGAATTTCCACAGGAAGATTTGTCATGGATTTTATTTCTTTCACTAGAGTGTAGCCAAAGTCTGGCAAAAGAATTCCAGCCATATCTTTTATGGCGATTGAGTCCGCTCCCAACGCCAGAATTTCTTGTACAAGATTTTTATAATATTCCAAAGTATGTACTGGACTTATACTGTACGCAATTGCTATCTGACAATGACCTCCATATTTTTTAGTAGCAAGAGCTGAGCTTTTAATATTTCGTACATCGTTTAGTGCATCGAAAATTCTGATTATATCTATTCCGTTCTCAATGGATTTTTGTACAAACTTTTCAACTATATCATCACCGTAATGTCTATACCCCACAAGATTTTGTCCACGCAAAAGCATTTGCAACTTTGTATTTTTAACTCGAGCTCGAATTTCTCGTAACCTTTCCCATGGGTCTTCATCTAGAAATCTTATACATGCGTCAAATGTCGCACCACCCCAAACCTCAAGTGCATGATAACCAACCTTGTCAATAGTCTCCAAAATAGGAATCATCTCAGAAGTTTTCATTCGTGTTGCAATTAGAGACTGGTGTCCATCTCGCAAAGCTGTCTCTGTGATTTTGACCTTACCCAATTTTAACTCCTTTTATTTGATATTTCTATCTTAATGTTTTTTATCTTTAATTATTTTATTTGCCAAATATTTAAGCCTAAATATTTTACTTTATATCTTTATATTTTTTCAAGCCTTCTTTTATTATTCTAATCGCTCTTGCCAAATCGTCCAAATTTATTGCATAAGAAATTCTCACTTCATTCAGTCCGCAACCTTTTGAGTAATAAAATCCTTCCGCTGGTGCCATCATAACTGTCTCTCCATCTATATCAAACTCCGAAAGTAACCAAATAATAAATTTCTCAGAATCATCTACTGGAAGTTTTGCAATGCAATAAAAAGCTCCCTCAGGAATTGTGGTTAAGACTCCTTCAATGCTTGATAAACCTTTATATATTAGCTCACGTCTTTTTTCATATTCTATTTTTGAGATGTCAAAAAAATTATCAGGCAAATTATAAAGTGCAGCTCCACCTATCATCTCAAGTGTTGGAGCAGAAAGCCTCGCTTGACATAGCTTGTAAATTTCACTCATAAATTCTTTGTTCTTACTAATTACACATCCAATTCTTGCCCCACAAGCAGAAAATCTTTTCGAGATAGAATCTATTATGATAACCCTGTCATTTAATTTTTCATATTTTCCAAAACTTATAGCCTCATTTTTACCGTAGGTAAATTCCCGATAAACTTCATCGCTAATAATATAAAGATTATATTTTTTGGCAAGATACGCAATATTATCCATCTCTTCAATGGTATAAACAGTTCCAGTTGGATTGTTTGGATTAGTAATCATTATTGCTTTAGTTTTTTTTGTGATTTTTTCTTCGATTTTTTTCAAGTCTGGAAAATGAAATCCTTCTTCAGCAAAAGTTTTTACTGCATTTAATTTTATTCCGAGCAAGTCAAAGAAACTATTATAATTTGCATAATATGGTTCAGCTATCAAAATTTCATCCTCTTCATCGCAGAGTGAAACCAAAACAAACTGGAGTGCTTCACTCCCTCCGCATGTTATCAAAATTTCTGACTCATCATATTTCATGTCAAATCTTGCGTAATATTTCTGTATGCCTTTGATCAAATCTTTGAGTCCAGCCGAATGAGCATACTTTAAAACTTTCTCGTGGGAGTTAGCAATAGCCTCAAAAAATTCCTTTGGGGTTTCAATATCTGGTTGCCCAATATTTAAGTAAATAATTTTCTTTCCTTTTTTCACTGCTGTTTCAGCATAAGGAACAAGTTTACGCACAGGTGAAGTCTTAAGCTTTTTTATTCTCTTTGATAATTCCATTTTCCAACCCGCCTATCCAAAATTTTTATCTATATTTATTTTCCTTCTTTAATATTCAATTTATTATTAAAAAATTTATTTCTAATTGAATTTATTCACTAAGCAAAGTTTCTCCTTCACTCTTTGCCACTGCCAAAGTACAAACTGCATCTCCCGTGATATTTATTGTAGTTCTAAACATATCAACAAGTCTGTCAACTCCCATGAGAAGTGCAATACCCTCAAGAGGAAGTCCAATTGCAGAAAGAACCATACCAAGCATTACTACTCCAACACCTGGAACGCCTGCTGTCCCTATTGAAGCAAGTGTCGCTGTCAAAATCACAGTTAAATAATTCATAAAAGTCAAATCTATTCCGTAAACTTGAGCTATAAAAACTGTTCCAACTCCTTGCATGATAGCCGTGCCATCCATATTTATTGTTGCTCCAAGTGGAATTGAGAATGAAGATATAGCCTTTGATACTCCAAATTTTTCTTGCATAGACTTTAAATTACTTGGTAGAGCAGCATTACTGCTCGAAGTTGAAAAACCAACTACCATTGTAGGTAAAAAATTCTTGAAAAATTTTATCGGATTATATTTGGCGACGAGCACCAAAATTCCTTGATAAGTTATGAGTAAATGTATAAACAAAACTATAATTACTGACACAACATATTTTGCTAGAGGCAAGAGAGCGACATATCCCAGTGTTGAGAAAGTTCTTGCGATTAGTCCAAACACCCCGAATGGTGCAAACAGCATAATTATTTCCACTATTTTTAGAACTATGCCGTTTGCATCAGTCAAAACATTTCTCATGTGACTAGCCTTTTCACCAAGTGCAGCCATTGCAACGCCAAAGAATAGAGCAAAGAAAATTATCGGCAACATATCCCCTTTAGACATTGCTTCTACAGGATTTACAGGAATTAAATTTAGCAAAGTTTTTGTGAATGAAGTTTGCTCAGTAACAGTTACAGCACCTTTTGTCACTTGAGAAATATCCAACCCAAGCCCTGGATTTGTCAAGTTGGCAAATCCAAGAGCCAAAATTATTGCAATTGCAGTTGTCACAAGATAGAACGAAATTATTTTTATCCCAACACGTCCAAGCTTGGCGACGTCTTCCATCCCAGCTGCCCCAACAGATAACGAACAAAAAATTAGAGGCACAACCACCATTCTGATTGCTCGAATAAATCCCTCTCCAACAAAGCTAAACAAAAATCCTATCAAATAAGTTTTCACAAATAAATTTTCTCTCATTGGATATAAAATCAGTCCGACAATCACCCCAAGTATCAG
>JBOFDW010000021.1:0-6454 GCA_051647385.1 Fusobacteriaceae bacterium | reverse complement strand
CGACCAGCTCCGAGCATCATGGCAGCCCGCCCAACATTGTCCGCCTGAATCTCAGAAATATATCCAGTCTCCTTCGCCACGTAAGAAGTTATTTCTGTGGCAACATTTAAGAGAGAATAATCGTCGCAAAGTCTTGGGTCTCCACCACTTTCTTTTATGAAACTTTTAAGAATTTCTAGGGCTTGCCCTGACTCTATAACTTCCTCAACTTTTTTCTTCGCCTCAACAATATCAGTCGTGTCTCCCTTCATAACCAAAGCTTGAGCGGAAAGTTCCACGATAAGTTCTTGAAAAACTTTCGGACCTCGCCCCTTGATGGTCTCAATCGCCTCTATGACCTCCAGAGAATTTCCAACAGCACAGCCAAGAGGCTCATCCATATTTGTTAGGACGCAAATAATTTTTCTGCCGAATAATTTTCCTAGCTTGGACATAGTCTCAGCCAAATTTTTCGCATCAGCAAAAGTTTTCATGAACGCACCGCTACCAACTTTCACGTCCAAAATTATTCCGTCAGCATGCACGGCAAGTTTTTTCGACATGATAGAACTTGCGATGAGTGGAATACTTGGCACTGTACCAGTTACGTCACGGAGCGAATAAAGTTTTTTGTCCAGCGGGACAATGGTGTCCGAATATCCCATGAGCCCGATTCCAGTTTTGTTCACAAGATTTACCAGCTCTTCCTTCGTCTGCGAAAATTTGAAGCCCTTGATAGACTCAAATTTATCTATCGTACCGCCAGTATGCCCCAGACCTTTGCCAGAAAGTTTTGCCGTGCCCATTCCCAATGCTCCGAGAATTGGTGCAAGTGCGATTGTAGTTTTGTCGCCGACTCCTCCTGTGGAATGTTTGTCGATTAAAAATTTGTCTATACCCTCAAAATTTATTGTCTCACCTGTGTTCACCATTTCGTCGGTGAAATTTTTCAGCTCGCTGTCGTCGAAGCCGTTAAAAAATACCGCCATCAAAAATGATGAGATTTGGTAGTCGGGAATTTCGTCCCGCAAATATCCTTCCAGCAAAAATTTTATTTCGTCCTTCGTCAAGATTTTTCCGTCTCGTTTTTTTTCTATAATGTCAACTGTCCTCATGTGACCTCCATTAAAAATCCTTCTCACTAATATATTATCACACTTTTTTTTAAAAATCTATTTTTAAGTTTCCGCCAAGAAAAGTTTTCCAACACAAAAGTTTTTGCCCAATAAAAAATCCCACCCGTAAAATTTTTACGAGGGGGAGATTTTTGGGTGGGGATTATTTTTTAGGATTTGCAATTTTTTCTAGTTCTGGGTGTTCTTCTAAAAGGCGTTCTTTATTTGTTTTTGCAAATTTATAGTTAGACTCTATTTTTAGAGATTTGTTATAATCTTCAAGAGCTTCTACATATCTTTCTAATTTTTCATGTACAAAACCTCTGCAATTATAAGTAGTATGGTTTGGAATTAATTCAAGAGCTTTGTCTGAATACTCGAGAGCTTCTTCAAAATAATTTTGTTTTTTGTCAGATGAACTTTGAAGACTTCCAATTCCAATTTTTGCATAAGCCATGTTATTATAGACGTTAAAATAATTGGAATTTAGTTCAATTGATTTTTCGCAATCTTTTATGGCTTCATTATAATAATAAAGTTTTTTATCATTATCAGTTAACTCATCACCAAGATGATTTTTTGCATAGGCTCTGTTACAATATGCTACAAAATAATTAGGATTTAATTCTATGGCTTTGTTAGAAGTTTCAATAGCTTGTTGATACTGACCTGACCAAAAGTAAGCAGGAACTTTGTTAAGTACTGCCCACCAGTATCTTGGTTTGATATTTATTGCTTGATTGAAAAATTTTATTGCATCGTCATATTCTTCTTCAAAAACTTTTAATAATCCTTTGCAGTTTTTACCTACAGCACTTTCAGGAGAAAGTTTAACAACTTTTTTATAGTCTTCTTTTGCCTTATCTTTTTGACCTGTGTTCCAGTAAGAGCATCCTCTTATATTAAAAGATTCTAAATATTCATCACATTTTGTATCGCCATTTTTTTCAAACTCTTCAATAGCTCTCTTGAAACATATAATTTTATAATTATCATCGTAAGAATAATATCCCATATAATAATAAATTTTACCAAGTTTATTTTTGTACTCAGAATTTTTTGCGAGCTCTTCAAGATCATCTATTTTTTCAGATGGAATAGTTTTATTTACAGCGAGTCCTAATTGCAAATTGAATTCGACCTCTTTCAAATATTTGAAATCTTTCGCAAAATTGTCGTTAGTTGCTTTAAGTTTTTTGTCTTGCTCATCAATTTCTTTCTTTAACATTCCTAATCGTTTTGCATAACCTCTTTCATTTTTAAAAACCTGGATTCCAATAAGAGCTACTCCAAGTGTGGCGAGAATTCCAAAAAACCATTCGATAAAATTTGTATTCGCTCGAACTTCCTCAACAGTTTTCTCATAATAATTTTTATCTTCGCGTGAAATTATTGCAGTATCATTTTCTCCCAAAGAACTAATTTCAGCTTTATGATTTATAACATCATTCTTTACAGATGATAAAGTAAAACAAAAATATAAAATACCCGACAGAATTAATATGATTAATAATCGAGTAATAATATCCCAAAGATTTATTTTGATATTTTTACTCTCTAACTTTTTATCTTCATCCTCTTTCTCCGCCATAAAATCCAAACCCTCCCACCAAAAAAATATTCTCTATTTTTTTATTAACTTTCAAAAATTATATCATGATTTGTATAAATTGTCACGTTGATATTTTTTTTCTGATAAATAAAAAAGAGAGGTCATACGCTCTCTTTAGTTTTGGTGATAATATTGATATTACGATTTAAATTATTATAACATACTTTCAGAAAAATGCAAAGAGTTTTATTCTTTTAGAAAAGAATTTTCCGAAAATAAAAAGGAGAGAGGGTATGACTCCTCTCTCCTTAGGCTAATCTGCCATCTCACATGAGTCTCCTAAAAATTAATAGGAATAAGATTGTGATTAATAGTATGCGTAATATCAATATTTCCACCTCCCATTTTCGTGATGGGCAGTGTTCAGCCAAAAGTATTGTAGCACGGAAACCACAATAAAATACGGAGCAAATATATATCTGTCAAAGATTTTTTCGAGGAATTTTACAAGTTGCCAACAAATTTTTGGTATTTTTACCAAAAAACCGCCTCCGCTACCTCCCATTCCATGCCGTCTAAAAAACCAACATGAAAATTTGACCCTTCTCGTCGATTTTAGAGCTATATGTTTTTCGTGGAACTTTGCAACCTAAAATCTTTTTAACAGCTTGTATTCCATAGGTGTTTTTTCTCAATATTTCACAGACTTTTATAAGAATAACCGAAAAAAATTGGCTCAGATAAAAAGTTTAAATCAGAACAAAGTCCACAAAAGCAGGTTTTTAATTTTCGTGAATTTCCAATGTCATAAAAAAAACGCACGATAAAATTCAGGCAAAAAAATAAATTAAGTTTTAAATTTAAACAAAATTTTTACAAAAAATATTAAAACTAAAAGGCAAACAAATATTTTGAGTTAGGAGTTTCATGGTTTTCATGCTATACTTTAGATATAAAACTTTGAGGAGGCGGAAAAATTTTGGAGAACTTAACATTGCAAGACCGAAAAATAATCATCACTGACATGATAATCAGATTCACGAAAAAAATCGGGCGAGAAAAAAAGACTCGTCAGACTTTGTTTAAGCGAACAACTCTCAGAAAACTTATCGAAAAAAAGATGCTCGAAAATATTCCGCTCCCTGAAGACTCAGCCTACGAAAGTTATGAAGTTTGGCTTAAAACTTGCGTACGACGAGAAAAATATAATATGACAGTCTTGAAAAATATTCAAAAAGCTAAGAGTAACGTTTGGGTTTTGGAGTGGGGGCTCAGAAAACTTGAAGAAGAAATAAGACAAGAGAAAGAAAAGCAAGTAAATTTTTTTGAGAGACTTCAAGCAGTTGGTCAGAATTTTAGTTTTGAAAAAGATGAGAATAATTACCAAGAAAATTTGAATAAAGAAAATAATTATAAAGATAGAAAAAGTTTCGGGCGAAATTCGAGCTATGAATTTTCTCGAGGACAAGTTTTGTTTCTCAGAAGGAAGCGATAGTTTTTTTGTTGTGCGGATTTTTTAGAGAGCAAAAAGTTTTTCTACGAAAACTTCCTTGAAGGCTTATCGTTCGCCTTCAAACTTCTTCTCTGGCAATTTTATAAAAAATTCTAAATGGAGACTCTCATATCTAAAAATTTTAGAGAAGGGGGAGCAGGGGGGGGCGAGCGATAAGCCACCCATAAAAAAACTTGATAAGAATATTTCTTTGTTATTTTGAGCTGACCAATAAAATTTGGTTGGCTTTTTTATTTTCTCATAAAATTTGCCTGAGATATTTGCAAATGAAAATATTTATGGTATAATACTCAGGTAATTAAAATTTTTGGAGGTAAATATGATGGTAAAAAAAGCTAAATTAATTTTAGGGGAAGAAGCAAAAAAAAATCTTGAAGCATTAGGGCTCAAAGACAAATATTATGACGAAAGAACTGTACCAGTTGGATTTAACGTTTTGGCGTTTTTCTTTCCTGCGGTAATGGCGTTCATTGAAAAAATGTGGGTACATTTATTTGTTATCCTTGCATTTGTTGGTATTGATATTGCTATAATTGATGAGACGATGGATGATGTGTATGATAGTTATTATTTTTATTATGACCACTATAATAATTATAACTACTACTACTTCATAGAAGGATTAGTAATATTAATAGTATTAGTGCTTGCTGTAAATATTTTCTACGGATTCATGTTCAACAAACTTTCTGCAAAAAAATTATTGTCGGTTGGATATGTTCCAGCAACTCCTGAAGACAGAAAAGTTCTATTGGAAGGTAAAATACTTAAGAGATAATTTAATTTAAAATTCTAGGGAAAAATTCTGGAGAAATATGTTATAATATACCAAATAATTTTTTAAGGAGACAGATGCTATGAAAAAAATTTTATTGGTATTTATTATGATTTTATCTTCAGGATTTTTATTTGGAAAAACTTTTCAGATTGGCGTGACTCAAATTGTTGAGCATTCAGCCCTTGACCAAGTCCGTGTCGGATTTGAGAAGGCGATGAAAGACAGCAAGTTGGATTATGTAATTGACTATCAAAATCCGCAAAACGATATGGCGACGCAACAACTTATTATAAATTCTTTTGTCACTAAGAAAAAAGATTTGATACTTGCGATTTCCACGCCAAGTGCTCAGATAGCTTTGTCCACTGTGAAAAATATTCCAATATTATTTGCGGCGATAGCTGACCCGAAAAGTGCTGGTCTCCTTAGAAAAGGAATCAGTGGGACGAGTCACGGTGTGCCAGTTGACAAACAGCTGAAAGATTTGAAACGGGCTTTTCCCAATGCAAAAAAAGTCGGTATAGTTTATAATACAAGCGAAAAAAATTCTGAGTACATCATGGAGATGGTGCGAAGTGAAGGGCCAAAGATTGGGCTCGAAGTTTTTGTGTCTGGTGTTACCAGTGCCAACGAACTTCCGTCGTCTCTTGATGTCCTGCTAAAAAAAGTTGACGTGCTTTATATGACCACGGATAATTTGACGACGTCGAGTTTTGCCCTAATTATACAAAAAGCAAATCAAAATAAAATTCCAGTTGTTGGGGCGATTGCCGAGCAAGTTGAAGCTGGGGCAGTTTTTGCAAATGCTATTGACTTCACAAAACTTGGTTATCAGACTGGGGAAATGGCGATAAAAGTTTTGAAGGGTGCAGACGTAAATTCTATTCCATACGAGACGGCGAAAGATATTAAACTTATCATCAATGAAAAAGCTGCTAAAAATTATGGGGTAGATATTAAAAAACTTAGAGCGAAAAATTAAGAGTAAAAATTTAGCTGACCAAAAAAATTTGGTTGGCTTTTTTATTTGGAAGCAAAAATTTTTTGTATCAAAAAATAAATTTCCATTGGAGATAAAAATATTGTGTGATAAAATTTTGGAGCTGAATAAATTTTATTTCTATGAGGAGAAATTTTATGAGTAAAAAATTATGGAGAATATTATTTTTGGTGTGTATAATTTCTAGCCAAATTTTTGCTGGGGCTGTCATTGACGCAGTAAAAAATAATGACACGCAAGCATTGAAAAAGGCTTTGAAAACTGGAAATGCAAATGAAGTTGACGAGGACGGCTGGACGGCACTCATGATTGTACGAGATGCTGAGCAAGCAAAACTATTAATAAAAGCTGGGGCAAAAGTCAATCATATTTCTTATGAGCCTGACAGATGGTCTCCTCTTCACTCCAACATGCTCGCTGCAGATATAGAAGTGCTAAAAGTTTTGCTAGATAACAAAGCCGACCCCAATATTTTAAATGATGACGGCAGGACGCCTTTAAGTGTTGCCGCTGAAAT
>JBOFDW010000020.1:0-12506 GCA_051647385.1 Fusobacteriaceae bacterium | reverse complement strand
ATTGCTGAAATAAGAGCGAAAAGATTTAATGATGCAATAAAAGATTTTAGCACGGTTCTTGAGCTTGACCCAGCAGACGCTTATGCTTTTTTTAATCGTGGACGTGCAAAGGAAAAACTTGGTTATGAAGTTGAGGCTTTGGAAGATTATAATCGTGCGACTCAATATGCTCTTCCTGGATTTAAAGAAGCTTTTGAATACAAGAATAAACTTGAGCGAAAAATAAAGAGGAAAAAATAAAGAGAAAAATTTTGGAGAAAGAGAAATATATATCATAATATATAGTAAGAGATTAGCAAAAATTTCTGTGCAAATATATGAGCAAAAAAAATATATGCAAAACGTTAGAGCTACTTTTTTGGTGGCTCTATTTTTATGTTGAAATTTTATAGTGAAAATATCCCGATATACTTGCGTTAACTTTTATTCTATGAAAATTTATAAAAACGTGTTATAATATCATGTTAAAATTGGGGAGTAGTATTTACTTGAAAAAAGGCAGGAAAATATAAGTGAAAAAAGCAACAATCATAACCTACGGCTGTCAAATGAACGTTAACGAGACTGCGAAAATGAAAAAGACCTTGATAAATATGGGTTACGAGTTGACAGAAAATATATCGGAGTCAGATGCAATATTTTTAAACACTTGCACGGTTCGTGAAGGTGCAGCCACTCAAATATATGGTAAACTTGGCGAGTTAAAAATTCAAAAAGAAAAACAAGGCTCAATAATTGGTGTTACAGGATGTTTTGCTCAAGAGCAAGGCGAAGATTTGGCTAAAAAATTTCCAATAATAGATATCATCATGGGTAACCAAAATATTTCTAAACTTCAGCAAGCAATTGAGAAAATAGAAAGTGGAGATTTGAAGCATGTTATTTATGTTGGAGACGAGGACGAATTGCCTCCTCAACTTGACTCAGAATTTGACTCTAAGTATATTGCATCAGTACCAATAAGTTATGGATGTGATAAATTTTGCACGTTTTGTATAGTTCCATATGTGCGTGGTCGTGAGCGGTCAGTTCCCATGGCTGATATTTTGGCTGATATAAAAAATTATGTTGGCAAGGGAGCTCGAGAAATTATACTCTTGGGTCAAAATGTAAATTCTTATGGAAAAGATTTCAAAGATGACGAGTATAATTTTGCTAGACTTTTAAATGAGATACAAAAAATAGACGGTGACTTTTGGGTGAGATTTATATCTCCGCACCCGAGAGATTTTAGCGATGATGTTATTGAAGCAATTGCCAACAATGATAAAATTTCCAAGTGGATTCATTTGCCACTTCAATCTGGCTCAACAAGAATTTTGAAATATATGAATAGAGGATATACCAAAGAAGAATTTATAACTTTGGCGGAAAAAATTAAGGCTAGAATTCCTAGTGCTTCTTTGTCTACGGATATTATTGTTGGGTTTCCACACGAGACCGAGCAAGATTTTTTGGACACGATAGACGTTGTTGAAAAACTTAAGTTCGAAAATTCCTATATGTTCATGTACTCAAAAAGAAAAGGAACTAAGGCAGAGGTTATGGATGAGCAAGTTGACGAAGAGACAAAAAATTTAAGACTTCAAAGATTAATTGAACGTCAAAACAAAGTCTCTCTTTTTACCAGCAAATTATATCTTGGGAAAACTGAGAAAATATTGGTAGAAGGAAGAAGCAAGAAAAAAGATACCATGCTCACAGGGAGAACCAGTACAAATAAAGTTGCACTTTTTAAAGGCGACTCTTCACTGGAAGGAAAATTTGTGAACATAAAAATAAATGACTGCAAAACTTGGACGATATACGGTGAATTGTTGAATTAATCGGAGGAATAATGGACGGCTTGGAAAAATTTCTATTGAAAGAACTCTTAGAAATAGCGAAGCAGATGGAACTTAATCTTGAAGGCAGAACAAAAAAGAACGAGATAATGGAACTCATCAAAGAAACTTATGACGACAAAGAAAGCACGTGCCTCGGATGGGGTAGCTTGGATATTTTGCCTGACGGGTATGGCTTCTTGAGAAATTCCAACGTCCAAAAAGATATTTATGTGTCGGCTTCACAGGTTAAAAGATTTAAGTTGCGTTCAGAAGATATGGTGCTTGGTGAAGTTCGAGAGCCAGTTGGAGATGAAAAAAACTTTGCACTAAGAAAAGTTTTCTTAGTTAATGGTGACACACTTGATAAAGCTGAGTCACGAGTTCCTTTCGATGAACTAAAACCAGCGTATCCAACTGAGCAGTTAATTTTAGAGACAGACAAAAATAATATTGCTGGCAGGATCATAGATATAATTGCTCCTATTGGAAAAGGTCAGCGTGGACTTATAGTTGCTCCGCCAAAAGCAGGAAAAACAATGCTCATAATAAATTTGGCAAATTCTATAATAGAAAATAATAAAGATGTTGAAGTATGGGTGTTACTCATTGATGAGCGACCAGAAGAGGTTACAGATATACGAGAAAATGTCAGTGGTGCGCAAGTTTTTTCGTCAACTTTTGACGAAGACCCGAAGAATCATATAAAAGTTACCGAGATGATTTTGGAGCGAGCAAAGCGAAAGATAGAAAACGGCGAGCATATAGTTATTCTTATGGATTCACTTACAAGGCTTGCACGTGCTTATAATATTGTTATACCTTCCAGTGGAAAACTTATATCTGGGGGGATCGACCCAAGTGCACTTTATTATCCAAAGAAATTCTTTGGTTCAGCAAGAAATATTCGTGGTGGAGGAAGTTTGACCATCATTGCAACAGCTCTTGTTGATACTGGAAGTAAAATGGATGATGTAATTTATGAAGAATTTAAGGGAACTGGAAATTTGGATATCCAACTTGACAGGACTTTAGCTGAGCTCAGACTTTATCCAGCCATTGATTTACAAAAATCTGGCACAAGAAAAGAAGAACTCTTAATAGAAAAAAAGAGGCTTGAAACAATTTGGGTCATGAGACGATATCTTGCACAACAAGATAAAGTCAATGCGATAAAAAAATTAATCGAGCGAATTCAAGAGACGCAAACAAATAATGAGTTATTAAAAATAAAACTTTAGAAAGAGGAACAAAAACATGATTAAAATAAGATACAATATAATTCTGATATTGTTTCTTATACTTTTTTATCGAGTGGGACAGCTGAAATTTTTTAGTGATGAAGTCATTGATATGAACCAGTTCACTGATTATTTTAACCAAGATGGGCAAGGGGAAGATGGTGAAATTCTCTTGGCGTCCAATTATTATGTAATGTCGAGAGAGTATAAGAATAATGTTGTCCAAAAAGTTGAGAGTGGGATGACTATTGCAAATTCTAAGAAGTATCCTAACGACATAAAAATCGTTGATTATGTAATTGTTGCTGGTGATAATCTTTCTGAAATTCAGAAAATGTTTGACGTTGATGAATATGTTATGAGATATTTTAATCCTAGACTTGGTAGATATGCAGGTGTTGGTCAAGTTGTAAAAATGCCAACATCAAATGGAATTGTTTATAAGGTGCAAAAAGACGACACACTATTTACTGTTGCACAAAAATTTAAGGTCAGTGTGGGAGTAATAACTTCTTATAATAATTTGACGGCTCAAAAATTGGAGCAAGGTCAATCTATATTTATAAAAGATCCTGATAGAGGAGTTCTGTTTGGATATTTATCTTCAGATGCGAGACTAGCCGTTGTAGCGTCTGGATTTGTCGCTCCACTAAAACCTGTTGTTACGGTGAGTCGTTATGGGAATAGATTCCATCCGATATTGAGACGGTATATTGCTCACACAGGTTTAGATTTGCAGGCGAGATACGTGAAAGCTTTTGCGACAAAAGAAGGTACAGTAACTTTTGTTGGGGCAAAAAGTGGATATGGAAATATGATAATAATAAGACATGCAGGTGGTTACGAAAGTGTTTATGCCCACATAGAAAAATCTTATGTTGAGGTCGGTGATAGGGTAAAGCAGGGACAGTTAGTTGTCATGACCGGAGCTTCGGGGCGGGTGACAGGTCCACACTTACATTTTGAGATCCGAAGAAATGGTAAGCCAGTAAATCCTATGAGTATGCTTATTAGATAAATTTCAAGATAATATTATAAAGAAAAAAATATCTAGGCTAAAAAATTTATTCATAGAAAATATTGGCTTTGTATTTAGGAGAAATCATGACTAAAGTTATAAAGGTGCGAGATATTTTGATCGGTGGCGGCAACGATATCGTGATACAATCTATGACAAATACTTTTACTGATGATATTGAAAAGACTGTGGCACAAATAAAAGAGCTTGAAGCTGCGGGATGTCAGTTGGTAAGAATGACTATAAACACTGAGGCAGCAGCAAAAAGTATTTCTGTGATAAAGAATAGAGTTAACATTCCTCTAGTAGCGGACATTCACTTTGATTATAAATTGGCACTCATGGCAATAGAAAACGGAATAGATAAACTTAGACTCAATCCTGAGAATATCGGGAGCGATGATAAAGTTGAGCTAGTAGTAAAAAAAGCTCTTGAATATAAAATTCCAATAAGAATTGGAGTGAACTCTGGCTCAATAGAAAAACATATACTGGAAAAATATGGTCATCCAACATCTGATGGGTTGGTTGAGAGTGCAATGTATCATGTGAAGTTACTTGAGAAATTTGGATTTGAAGATATTATAATTTCGGTGAAATCAAGCAATGTAAAAATGATGGTTGAAGCTTATCGAAAGCTCAGTAAAGAAACAAATTATCCATTGCATCTTGGAGTAACAGAAGCTGGAACAGCTTTTCAAGGGACTGTAAAATCTAGTATAGGAATAGGCTCACTTCTTGTTGACGGTATAGGCGACACCATAAGAGTTTCGCTCACGGAAAATCCTGTGGAAGAAATAAAGGTTGCAAAAGAAATATTACAGGTGTTGGAACATAGAAAAGGAACAGAAATTATTTCTTGTCCAACTTGTGGTAGAACTGAGATTGACCTTATAGGTCTTGCAAAACAAGTTGAGAAAGAATTTAAGGGAAAAAATTTTGATATAAAAATTGCGGTGATGGGTTGTGTGGTGAACGGACCTGGAGAAGCAAAAGAAGCTGACTACGGTGTGGCAGGTGGAAAAGGTGTCGGAATTTTATTTAAGAAGGGTGAAATAATTAAGAGAGTGAAAGAATCTGAAATTTTGGATGAGTTAAAAAAACTTATAAGAGCAGATTTTGGAGACTAAATTTATAGCTAAAAAATATTGTGAAAATTTGTGGGAAAAAAGTTGCAAATAATATTTGCAAAAAAAATATTTGTGAGAAAAACATTTGAGAGTTTAAACTTTTTTAGATTATTTTGTGTCTAAAACAATATGGGAAGAAAGGTATAACAATATGGCGAATTTTGAAGAGATTTATGAAGAGTACTTCGACAGAATATATTATAAAATTCTTGGTACTGTTAAAAATTCTGAGGATGCAGAAGATATAGCTCAAGAGACCTTCATAAGTGTATATAAAAATATAGATAAATTTAAAGGGGAAAGTAGTATCTACACGTGGATATTTAAAATTGCCCTCAATAAGACATATGACTTTTTTAGGAAAAGAAAAATTAATCTGGAATTTAATCCAGAGATTTTTGACGTTGAAGATGGAAAAGACCAGAACAATGATATCATCTTGAAAGAGCGGCTTGGAAAGCTTGGCAAGCAAGAACGCGAGTTTGTTTTACTGAAGGATATTTATGGGTACAAACTACATGAAATATCCAAACTGAAAAATATGAATGTGTCAACTGTTAAATCTATTTATTACAAAGCACTACGCGATATGGAGGAGTGAGAATATCAGCATGGATACAAAAGACAGAGTGAGAGTAAATATTTACAAAAATTTATTGAAAGAGGAGACTCAAAAACGTAAAAGAACGAGCCGTGTTTCAGCGACAGTTTGTTTTGCTTTGATTGGTGTTGTCGGGATAACTTCCTATGATTATTATTCTGTGAAAAGTACAATGCAGCTTGCCTCAAATAATTCAGTCTATACTATTAATGCTGGTCAAAAAAAAGCAAAAGCTGAAGCAGATAAATATTTTTCTGAGGTAGTAAGTTCGAGTAACCAGCTTGAAGTGTCTACGGACGAGATGTTTGGTTTGAAGTAAAAATATGATTGGAGTGTCTAATGGGAAAGAAGATTTGTTTGATATTCATCGCTCTAATTTTTTCAGGTGTAGTTTTTGGAGCTGTAATTAATCCTTTTGGGATTGTTAAAGATGAAGATTTTTTGAAGGTTGGAGTTTCTAATAAAAACTTGAATGCAGCTAAAGACCTTATGAACAAGGCGATGCTAGATTCTAAAAAAGCTCAGCTCGAGATAGACCAGCTTGAAATAGAAGCGAGTAGATATATTCTTGATACAATAACTGATAAGCAACTGAAAGAGCTAGACAAAATTTATGATAAAATGTGTGTTCTTCAAGCAAGTCAGATGAAGGCAAGAGTTCGTACGCAGTTAAAACTTTTGCAATATATTACGCGTGACCAATATATTAGAGCTCGAAGTGTTGCGACACAAAGATTGCAAGGGTCGCAAGTTTATACTGAACAGCATATGATTATACAAACCAGAAACTAGATTTTGCCAAATAAGAAAAAAATTAAGATATATATAAACATCTAAAAAATACGAGAATATTAAATATAAATATATTAAGATAAAAGAAATCCAGTAACTTGAAAAAGTTTTCTGGATATTTTTTTTGTCAAAATCATAAAAGTTTTTTGAGCTCAAAAGTTACGCCGTTTTCATTGTTAGTTTTTGTGATAAATCTAGCAGTAGCTTTTATTTCGGGATGAGCATTCCCCATAGCATAACTGTGATACGCTTCTTTCATCATCTCGAGATCATTTAAATAATCTCCAAAGACCATGGTTTCATCAAAAGTTATTCCAAAAAAATCTTGAGTTTTTTTAATAGCGGTTCCCTTGTTGGAATTATTATTCATAATGTCCATCCAGTGCAAAGCTGAAACTACAACTTGAAATTTTTCTGAGTCATCTTTGAAGTGCGGATAAACATTTGTCGCAGAATTTATAAAATCATAGATGGCAATTTTAACGATGTCTTCAGTAACTTCGGCGAAATCTTTTACCACTCGATAACTTTTGTAATATCTTTCGACTTCGGTTATCAAGTTCAGGGTTGAATCGTTTATATAAGCAGTACTTTTTCCACAGAGAACTACTCCAATATTTTTTATGCCAATAGTTTTTGCAACGCAATATTTCACGTGCTCTTTTGATAAACAGTCAGCAAAAATCTCTTTGTTTTTATACATGATGAGTGAGCCGTTTTCGCAAATAAAAATTATGTCGTCTTGTATGTCGTGAAATCTTTCAAGCAAATTTGAATATTGGCGACCACTTGCAATGGAAAATTTGATGTTTTGTTGTTTGAGCTTTTGGAATGTGCTCCAAAATTCTGGGTCAATTTCATGGTTATCATTGAGCAAAGTTCCGTCCATGTCTATAGCGATAAGTTTTATCATATAAAAAATCCTCTCTGAAAATTTATTTTATGACTTATTATATCATAAATAAAAAAGCCAACCAAAAATATTTTGTAGCTTGGAATTTACGGCTCAATTTTTATTTGTGCAGACTTTAGCAGAATTATTTTTGTGAGAGAAAAATTTTAGCTCAAGAAATAATTTTACGCTAAGTTTTTGGTGTGAAAAAACTTGACAAAGAATAATTTATAAGATATCTTTAATGATAACAAAAATTTAGAAAAAAATTCAAGGGAGAGTACGAGCAGTGAAGACTCAACGAATTAATATTGGAATAATTTTGCTGGCATTTTTGGCAATATGCTTTTTTGCAACAGGAGGAATACTCATAAGAATCAGCAAACTTCCACCAATTGCCACAGGATTTTATAGAATTTTATTTTCACTGCCAATATTATTTCCGCTGGCAAATACAAAGAAACTTTCAATAACAAAAAAAGAAATATTAATAATTGTTTTCGCTGGTGTATTTCTAGCACTGGACATAACTTTTTGGAACGTGTCATTTCATTTGACGAGTGTTGTCAACGCCAATTTATTTACCAACATGGTTCCGTTCATTATAATTCCAGTGTCATATTTTTTGTACAAAAAAAGATTTGGCAAAATTTTTTATATTGGAGGAGCTGTTGCACTTGCAGGTGCAATTGTACTTGTTACTGGAAAGTCTGTACCAACTCGTGGCAACTTTACTGGAGATGCATTTGCTTTGATATCATGTTTTTTTTATGCAATGTATTTGCTCATCGTGGCAAAGCAACGTGAAAAATTCAGTGCGTTAACAATAATGTTCATAAGCGGATTTGGGAGCTTGATAACTTTGCTAATTACAATGTTGGCTGTGGAAGGGTTCCAGTATCCAAAAACTATTCCAGAATTTTTGCCATTAATAGGTTTGACTTTGATGCTCCAAGTTTTGGGACACAGTATTTTTAGTTATTGCATGGGAAAAATTGGTGTGTCACTTTCTTCCATTTTGGTTTTTGCTCAGCCTGTCATCGGCGGAATTTATGCCTTCGTAATTTTTGGTGAAATGTTGTCTGTGCAAGAAGTAATAGGTATGTTTATAGTTCTTGCTGGAATATTTTTGGCAAAGAAAAATTTTGGCTGATTTTAATTAGGTAAAAAAATACATAAAAATATACTAGGTAAAATAAGAGCGAAATTCTGGAGAGGTCTTGAGCCTCTCTTAATTTTTCAGCACAAATATTTTGCTCAAAATTTATATTGTAAATATTTCTATCTCAAATTTTTCTCTCTAAAAAATTTTCATACCAAAAAAATTATAGACCAAAATATTTAGCCCTAAACTTTTCACTCGTAAATTTTCTTACTGGAAATATTTTTGTGTTCATAATATTTTCCTAAATAAATTCAGAAAAAAATTCTTGTAAAATACAAACTAAAATTTAGCTGAAAGTTTTTTGGTGTTAAAATTCTGAAACTGTGTTATAATTAATAGATTAAAAAAATTTTGCGAGGGATGATATGAAGAGCTTGGAAGTTGAGATAAAAAATAAGGCTGGACTGCATGCAAGACCGTCTTCTTTGTTCGTGCAATTGGCGAGTAAATTCAAATCTGATATAAAAGTTAAGAGTGGCGACGAAGAAATTAACGGCAAAAGTATAATGGGGCTCATGGTTCTGGCAGCAGAGCAGGGCAGAAAAATTATTTTAGAGGCAGATGGTCCAGACGAGGCAGAAATGATAGCAGCACTCCAAGAGTTGATAGAGGTAAAAACATTTAACGAGGAGTAATGTGATAACGTGGAAATAATCAGAGCACAAAAAATGGGATTTTGTTTTGGTGTGAAACAAGCCATCGATGTTTGTAATAAATATTCGGCGGAAGTTTTGAGTGGGAAAAATATTTATATACTTGGAATGATCGTGCACAATGAACAAGTTGTCTCAAAATTTGAGGAGCTGGGATTTAAAACAATAACAGAAGATGATGTCATGCTAGAGAAAATAAATTTTGTCAGCAATGATATAGTAATAATAAGAGCTCACGGCACAAAAAAAGAAATTTATGACAAACTTGCCAAAAAGAAAGTCAAAATTGAAGATGCAGCTTGCATATTTGTAAAAGACATTAGAAATAAACTTCTAGAGGTTGTGAAGAGAGGCGATGAGATAATTTTTATCGGCGACAAAGATCACCAAGAAGTTCAAGGATTAGTTTCATTCGGAGATAAGATAAATATTTTCAAAGATTTGGATGAGCTTAAAAAGTTTAATATAAATATGGATAAAAATTATTCTGTGTTGACCCAAACAACTCTGAACAAAGATAGGATGGAGGAGATAAAAAAATATTTAAAAGATAACTTCTCACGTGTCACCATATATGACAAAATTTGTGGAGCTACACAAGAGAGGCAAGAAGCTGTGAAAAAAATAGCGAAAGATTCTGACGTAGTTTTGATTGTTGGTGGAAAAAAAAGTTCCAACACAAAAAAATTATATGAAATATCTATTGCTATAAATCCTAACACAAAACTTTTGAACGACGAGACAGATTTAGATATGACTTGGTTTCATGGCGTAAAAAAAGTGGGGATAACAGCAGGTGCATCAACACCTAAAGAAGTGATAAAAAAAATTGAAAGCATTATTAAGGAGGAACATCAATGTCAGTGAATGAATATAACAATGAGTTTGAAGAATTATTAAATGAGTACTTACCCCCAGATGAAAACGCCAAGGTGAGAATAAAGGCAAAAATTTCCCAGTTAGATAGAAATTATGTGTACCTTGATTCTGATGGACAGCCTACTGCTATAAGAGTAAAAGCCGAAGAGCTTCAAGATTATAAAATTGGTGACGAAGTTGAGATAATTTTGTTTGGTGAAACAGACGACGGAGAATTTTTGATAGGTTCAAGAAGAAAAATTGAGATGGAAGAGAGCGGTCTTGCTCTCGATCAATCTTTTGAAACCAAAGCGGTATTGACTTGTAAAATAATAAGAAAAGTTAACGGTGGATATATTCTTGAGTACAAAAAAATGCAAGGATTTTTGCCAAACTCTCTTTCTGAAATCGCAGCAAAGAATTCTGATTCAGCTGTTGGGACAATGATAGATGTAGTAGTAAAAGAAATTAAGCAAGAGAAAAAAGGTCGTCGAGTAACTTTCTCTAAGAAAGATATTACACTTGAAAAAGTTGGTGAAGAATTTAAAGGTGTTTCGGTTGGAGATGTTGTTGAAGGTGATATAGTTGAGGTTTTGGACTTTGGAATAAATCTTAAGGTCGGAAACTTGAGAGGGTTCGTTCACATATCAGAAGTCTCTTGGAAAAAAATAGATTCATTAAAGGCTAGCTATAATATCGGAGACAAATTAACTTGCAAAGTTATTTCTCTTGATGAAGAGAAAAAAAGCTTGAAACTTTCTTTGAAAGCTTTGACTAAAGATCCTTGGGAACAAGCCGCGGAGTCAATAAAAGTTGACGCAGAAGTTGAAGGAAAAGTCACAAACATAGTTCAGTATGGTGTGTTCGTAGAAATTATGGACGGAGTGGAAGGGCTCGTGCACGTGTCTGACTTCACATGGAATAAGAAAAAAATAAACTTAAATGATTTCGTAAAAGTTGGCGACAAAGTAAAAGTAAGAGTTTTGGATTTTGATAGAGCTACTAGAAAACTTAAGCTTGGAGTTAAACAGTTATCAGAAAACCCTTGGGATTCTGTTGAGCGAGATTATCCAGTTGGAACAAAACTTACTGGAAAAGTTTTGGATATAAAACCTTTCGGAATATTTGTTGAGGTGTGTGAAGGTATTGAGGTGTTCATTCATCAACTAGATTTATCTTGGTCAAAAGAAGAAAAACCAAAATTAGAGGTTGGAGATTCTGTTGACTTTATAATCATAGAAGTAAATAAAGAAGAGAATAAAATAAAAGGTAGCATCAAAAATTTGACTCCAAGTCCTTGGGAAAAAGCCCTAGAGATTTATAAAGTTGGTCAGGTAATTGAGGCAGCAGAAATAAAAACTATCATGGACTTTGGAGTGTTCATCAAGCTTGAAAAAGGCGTTGACGGATTTGTTCCAGCACAATTTTTATCAAAAGAAACAAACAAGAGCTTGAAAGATAAGTTTAGTGTTGGTCAAACTCTTAGAGCAGAGATAGTTGAGATAGATAACGACAGACAAAGAATAAAACTTTCTGTTAAGAAGCTTGAGTTAGATGAAACAAAAGCTGAAGAGAAAGAACTTTTAGAGAAATATTCTGAGTCAAGTTCTGATGGAGCAAAAGACACTGAGTCAGAAAATAATGAGTAACAAAATAATGAGTAACAAAAGTTAAAAGAAAAAAATTAATAGAGAACAAAGTAAAGAAAATAAAGAAAAAATATTTTAGAAAAAATAAAATAAGAGCTAAAATTTAAGGGGAGCTATAAAAAATGTTGCTAAAATCAGTGATGATTATTTCAATCGGGGCTCTGATAGGTTGGGCTACAAATTTTTTAGCAATAAAAATGCTGTTCAAGCCTAGGCGAGAAATAAACTTT
Source organism: Fusobacteriaceae bacterium (assembly GCA_051647385.1). GTDB lineage: Bacteria > Fusobacteriota > Fusobacteriia > Fusobacteriales > Fusobacteriaceae > JAGNZR01. The sequence continues at coordinate 454 of JBOFDW010000020.1, read as the reverse complement.
CTGCTGTTTAAGTTGCAAGGAGTAATTCCAAAACGAAAACATGAGATGGGACAAAAAATTGCTGCTGTTGTAAAAGAGCAAGTAATATCCATGAGTGATATTTTGAACTCAATAGATAAACAAAAGTTGGAGCAAGCTTTGGGGGACATGGTTGACAAAGCTCTTGAGGGAAAAGTTCAAGAGGAACTCAAGAGGAATTTTCCAATGCTCGCAATGTTTTTGTCTGATTCTGTGTTGGAGAAAATACAAAATTCTATAAAAAATATGGTCATGAGAGATAAAGAAGAAATTCTTAGCTCACTCTTTTTGGCGTTGGAAAAAAATGTGAACATGGAAGAAATTATCGTAAAAAATGTGGACGCATTTTCCCTAGAAGAATTAGAGAAAATAACTTTGACTCTTGCGAAAACTGAGTTTAGACACATCGAAGTGGTGGGGGCTATTCTTGGTGCAA